>CAZFWL010000608.1:0-2982 GCA_964522775.1 uncultured Halomicronema sp. | reverse complement strand
CTTCAAGAAAGTACGCTTAAAGTTGAGAAAGCGCTGCCTCGGGCGAAGAAGGATGACGGTAATGCTGACGCTGGCCGCCGTAAGTCTCCGGCCAAGGGTCGCGGCAAGTCATCAGTAAGTTCTGCAGAGGCGGCTCAACCCGATCCTCGCTGGGCTGATGAGCTCGAGAAGCTGAAGAAAATGCTGACCGCTCAAACCACCGGTTCTTGAACGCCTTGAGTGTGCTTTGTTGACAGCCTTGAGCTGAAGTCGAAAAGCCTGCCAAGTCTTGCTTTTTGCTACCTTCAATCAACTTACTTTAGCCAACCTCAGTAATGATGGTTGGCTTTTTTGTTGGAGCTTGCAATCAGCCAGATGATTGGCCTTTACTTCCTAAGTTTGAGGCTCTAGTTAGCAAGGCCTCAAAGTGATAGCTTCAGCAATTAGGTCAAAGTACTGCGATAGCTCCTGGGGAGAGACCCAAAATGCTGAAGTAAAGTTCAAAATTCCAAATGACATGCGGTCGTATAGAGGTTCTAACGGATCTGGAGACTCAAATCTCACAGCAGATGGCTAAATCACAAATTGCAAACCTCCGAGAGCTTCAACGACCTCAGAGGTTTGCAATTTATCGCTTCAGTTAGGCTTTCTGGAAAGCAGTTAAAGCGTGAGCGGTGTGCACCTATTGCAGTAGTGGCAATGATTTCTACGGTTGCCTACTGCGTCGGTAGGGTCAGAGCTGTATTCAGCACTAAGCTCAGATCTTGGCTCGGGTTTACGGTAATCACTTCGATCTGATCACGACCCAGTAAGCGGGCGATCGTGGCTCCGGTGGCAGTACCGGCTAAGACTTCCAGGGTCTCGACTCGTTGGTCACCCGTGAGCCCCGCGATCGCGGCTGCCGCCCCAGAGCCAATCGCCGCCCCTAAGAGCGTTTCACCCAGGCTCGCGCCTCGACTGATGGTTTCGGTGGTCGCAACGGTTTGTGAGGTGGCATTTAACGTGAAGCGATCGCCTCCCGGCAACACCAACTCCTCTGCGACAAACTGAGTGCCTGCCCCATTAGGACGCAATTCGCCCACAATCTCACTACCCACAGGAATCAGAATTTCGCCACTGGTATTGGCCACGGCTTGAGCCACCTCTAGCGTTAAGTCAATGGTTTCTTCCGGCAGCACGACAACCGTATCGCTTTCGTCGTAATTCACAGTGAGGACCGTACCCGCTGGGACAGTTGAGGAGGTGACGGTGACGGACTGCCCCACAATATACGGTGAGTCAACGATCGCAACCTGATTTTGACTAGCGAGGGCTTGGTAAATAAAGGCTGCCACATCGGCCCGCGTGGCAGTTTGATTCGGTCGCAGCGCCTGCAAGTCAGGATAGTTGACCACCATGCGCTGCTCCGTAGCCGCGGCAATGCTGGCGACCGCATAGTCCGGAATCTGAGCAGCATCGCGATAAATTTGCACGCTGTTAACATTGCTCGCCGTGTAGTTGAGGCCATTAGCCAATGAGACCAAGACCTGCGCCCGAGGAATATTCAGGTTGGGTCGGAATTCGTTGCCTGGGTAGCCAGACAAAAAGCCCATCATATTGGCCTCACGAATGGCACCAGCAGCCCAATAGTTGGCGGGCACATCGACAAACGTGCTGGCTCCGCGCACCGAAGACTGATTAAAAGCTTGGCGCAGCATGGCCGCATATTGAGCCCGAGTCACGGGTTCCTCAGGGCGAAAGGTGCCGTCGGGAAAGCCCGCAATAATGTCTCTAGCCGCCAGACTCACAATAAATTCGCTCGCCCAATGCCCTGAGGGGACATCACTAAACTGAATCTGCGTTTGAGTTTGAGCGGCGACAGGCGCAGCCGTGATGGTAGGCGCAATCGTCCCAACGCCTAACCCCAGGGCCAACAATAAAGCGGTTCCAGATTGCCAACGAAAAGCATTAGACATGGAAAAACTCCGAAGACGATAAGAAGAATAAACAGAGTGCTGGCAGATGCGTAGCCCAACTGCACTTGCGACATGCTCTGGATGCCGTAAGCAGTGGGAAAAAAGATAATAACGGCACAAATGAAACGGGGGCGTTTGCTTCTACCGATGGTCGCTAGCAGTCATTGATATTGAGCGTGAACAGCAGGCTCAGGCAACTTCGGCCGATTTGAATTCGCATCAGCAGTCAATTCAGGATGATTGCGGTTAACGCCATTACAGACACACAAGACCGGAGCAACCATGCAGAAGTTCCCTCTGCCAGGCTGATGTTCCATTGAGCCAGGCAAAGGGCGGACAGACTAATCGGCGCAGGACTGCTTCCAAGCATGACTTTCAGAGGGGATAGCGCTGTCAGGGCTAGCCATTGGTTCATAGCGATCGCATCCATCGCGACAAATTACGCTATTCAAAGTTTGTACGCTGGATGCGGTTATTCGGGAGCGAAATTGCGCATTGCTGACAGAAATCTGTCTCAGGATGCACCGGCATCAGGAACGACAACTGATACATTAAGGAATGTAAACGACGCTATAAGGTTTGTTGGCTCTTAATGACAGCTCTATCTATTCCAACCGTTCCATTTTTAGAGATGCCAGGGCCATTGGATTTATCGCGCGGTGTTGTGCAGCTGACCGGCGTTAAGTTAACGGTTTCAGGGCAGCGCAACATCCCTCAGGGAGTACCCACGCTAGTCGTCAGCAATCATCGCAGTGCCATGGATGCTCCGGTCTTAATGGCCGGGTTAAATCGTCGCATTGGCTTTGTTTGTCACCAGTACATGCAACACGTTCCAGTTTTGCGGGATATGGTGCAGCAATTTGGGGCATTCCCTTTAGATACTCCCCAGCGCTTTTTTCGGCAGGGTTATCGACGATTGCGGCAGCGGGAAATGATCGGCATTTTTCCTGAAGGGGCACAATCGATGGTGCAGTTGAATGCACCGCGGCAGTTGCAACCATTTCATCGCGGATTTGCGCATTTGGCATTACGGGCACCAGTGCAATCC
>CAZFWL010000607.1:0-2984 GCA_964522775.1 uncultured Halomicronema sp. | reverse complement strand
GGGGCCTCTTGGTACCAGGCCTCGTGTGCACATCCTGCTACACCTTTGGGGCCAACCCCTGCACCTGCACAGTTGGACAGTATTAAGGCCCAACTTGCTCTCGTGCTGTTGGCTTTGGAATCCCTCGTGGGTTTGGGCTCAGAAGCCATGTTGGAAGCGGCGGCTCACCTGGGTTTACAACCTTTGATGGGCGATCGCGTCACCCTGTGGCGCTTACGGCAGGCGAGTCCTCTGCGCAAAGGCCAGGGCCGTAAGAAGCTGGATGTAGATGAAGCTCGGGGTTTGGTTCTGGTCAGCGCACATTTAGCGCAGCAGCACCAAAGCAAAATTCGCGAAGCTGTCACCAAACTTGAGGTGACCACTGCCAAACAACAGCCGCCCCATCGGGTGGCTTTATTAGGTGACTATCTGGATGCCTTCAACAACTTCTATGAGGAGCGCATGACCCCCAATGATTTACCCTCCCCCGATACCCTGAGAGATTTAGCGCTCAAGCTGCTGGTCGATTTACTGTTTTACAGCCAGTCAGGGGGGACCCGTAAGCTCTGGCTGACCCTTTTGGAACGCTCTCGCTAAGGCCCTACTCACAAGTTTTCTAGACTCTCTCTAACCTCTTACTCGCCGCATCAGTATTTCATCGTCTGATGACCACAACCACCCAGCTCCAGCCATTGCGCTACAACAGTCCGACCGTCACTCTCGAAGTGATGACGAAGGCAGCTGCGGTTTCCCAGTGGTCAGACAAGCCGATAGTTCAGGTATTGCGCTACCAAATTCAGATTCGTGATCTTAATGATGAGACGACACCGATCGAAATTCGGGGCGATCGCACTACTTTTCTGCCGTTAGTACAGGCAGTTGAAACTTACGTACAGTCTCAATTGGGCGATAGCAGCGCTCTTCCCCAAACCCAAATCCCTCCTTATTTAGAAGCACAAGGGCTCACCCAACACACGCTATATTTAGACCGCGATCGCACCCCGTCAGGACCCTCTCAAATTACTTTGGGCGCCATCCAATTAGCCGACTTGGAACAGGTTTTGGATGATCTGAATCAGGCTGTGAGGCCTTTGCCAGTGAGTTTAGTCGCGGCGCATCAACGCCGTCCCTGGCGACAATGGGGGGCAACAGCGGCGGGTTTGGTTGCTGCCGTCGGGGTCACCACTGTGCTGTGGCCCAATTATCAGTCGCAGCAGAGTTTGGAAACCGCTCAGCCTGTACCAACAACTGACCAAGAGACAGCGCTATCGCCCGACTCCTTAGAGCTGGAGGACAGTGCGGGATCAGAGGATCCAACCTCGAACACACCAGCATCTAGCAATACTGACATCTCAGATACGCCCCCAGCAGCAGATGAGTCGGGGGCGATCGCCTCCGATGAACCGAGTACCGAGTCTGAACTCAGCGGCATCGCCGCCGCACCAGCACCGTCCCCCCCAGTAACGACTTCTACCCCAACCGTTCAGACAGAGGTGCGGCCCGAGCCCTTCTCAGATGAGACTTCTGGAAATGCGGCCTCTCCCCCAGTTGCAGAACTGGACACGCCGGAACCCACATCTCCGCCAGGTAGTGCCACACCGCCTCCGACTACTACCGAGGCACTGCCCACTCAACCGCCATCAAACCCTGAGTCAGCAGCCGGTTCGACGGCTGAGACAGCTGAGACGTTCAGCGATACAGTGCCGCAAAGGGCAGCGCGCACTCCAGCAGCAGGGTCGCTAGTCGATTTTGTGCAGCAAGTTCGCGATCGCTGGACGCCCCCCGCAAACCTCGACCAAACGTTGACTTACACCCTGATATTTGCCGCTGATGGCACGCTTATGGACGTAATACCCGCTGATGAGTTAGCGGTGGAGTATCGTGATCGCACTAACATTCCTCCTGTCGGGACAGTCGTGATTGCGCCTGGTGCCCCCCAACGGGTGCGATTACTGCTTCGACCGAATGGTGATGTTGAGTCTCGTGCCGATGATCCCGAACCATAGAGGCGTCAATATGACTCTATGGCGTCACTCTCCAAGCGCTGGGGAGAGAGGGCGATCGCATATGCACTGTGCTCGGTATATAACCAGCGATGCACTGCCGCTAAATCGGTAAAACGCCGTTTCAGATCCTGAACTGTTTTCAAACTCGCTGTTTCGCGATCGCGGCGGGCCTGCAACACCGCCTCAGCCATGCCCACATCGGGCACTGCCTCAAAAGTCAGCTCCCAAGGTTTCACCAGCGGCGGCAGCGAAAAGATCCAGTCGACAATGGCTTGCGTTCTCGGCAGATGAAAGGCCGAAGTAATCATGTGCAAACGCCTTAATTGCAGTGGTTCCACATGCTGCACCCGCGCAAAATAAGCATTGCCAATCGTGTCGAGCGAAACAGTTTCAGGCAAAATACGTGCGCCCTCAATGCCCCGCCGCTGCAAATAATGGGCTGCCGCCACTGACTCTAAAATCGGAAATCCATGGGCATCAAGCGGTGGCGGCTTGTGGGTTGTACCGGCACTCAAGGGGATGAAAAATTGGGGTTGAGGATTGAGAGCGATCGCCCGCTCCAATCGCGCCTGCACCCAAGGCGTAACCTCACCCACCGCCGACAAGCCGCCCCCTGGAATCAACACTGCATCTAAAGTAGCTTTCACAATGGCTCACTCCAGGTCATCGGCCATGCACTGTATAACACTCAACGGCGAGACACCGCTTCATGACCTGGATGAGGCGCTAAGCCAGGAGAGTCATCATCGGCAAACTGACGGCGCCAACCTTTGAGCATCTGTCGTAGTTGGGGAGATAGCCAATCATCATATTGCGGATAAATCGGCAAGCGAGGACGTAGCTGCCACCCAGCCGAGTGTAAGAGAGGACGCAATGACTCTGGAGTGGGATGGTGATAGTCAGGGTTCACTTCATCCTTCGGCCCTAGCCCACCTAAATCCCGTGCCCCATTCGAGATCGCCGTCAATATATAGTGAGGACCGTCAACGAGATTCGGGG
>CAZFWL010000606.1:0-2989 GCA_964522775.1 uncultured Halomicronema sp. | reverse complement strand
GCTTGCAAAATTAACGGCTGTCAAGGGCAAAAGCCATCTCGCGATCGCATTTGCCGCCATGCAAGATACAGACTTTAAGCATGATTCGTTGAGAGGCTTATCGAAGGTTTAGATTTGCTTTACAATCTGTCCAATACTTTTGTGGTGTCAGCCTAGCTCCGTCTCCATTCATCCAGTAGAGAAAAATAACCGTTATGAGTATCGGATATCTCGCCCTTGTCCTGCACGCTCACCTGCCGTTTGTGCGTCACCCCGAAAGCGATTTCGTGCTGGAGGAAGAATGGCTGTTTGAAGCAATCACGGAGACCTACGTTCCTCTTATCACCATGTTTGAGGGGCTAAAGCGAGATGGCGTTGATTTTAAGTTGACCATGAGCATGACACCGCCCCTGGTGTCGATGCTGCGAGATCCACTCTTACAAGATCGCTACGACGAACACCTCAGCAAGCTCGAAGAACTGATCGAGATGGAGGCAGAGCGCAATGAGCATAATGGGCACCTCCGCTACTTAGCCGAACATTATGCTGAAGAATTTAGCCATGTGCGCGAGGTTTGGGAGAAGTACGATCGCGACTTGGTCAAGGCGTTTAAGCAGTATCAAGACAGCAACAACTTAGAAATCATCACCTGTGGGGCCACTCACGGTTACCTGCCGCTGATGAAGATGTATCCGGAAGCGGTGTGGGCCCAAGTGCAAGTGGCGGTGGAGAGCTACGCCGAGCATTTTGATCGCCCCCCAAACGGCATCTGGCTACCAGAATGTGCTTACTATGAAGGCGTCGAACGCATGCTGGCCGATGCTGGGCTGCGGTACTTCTTAACTGATGGCCATGGCATTTTGTACGCTCGCCCTCGACCACGGTTTGGTTCCTACTCGCCAATTTACACCGAGACCGGAGTGGCAGCCTTTGGTCGTGACCACGAGTCATCGCAGCAGGTGTGGTCTTCGCAAGTGGGCTATCCGGGTGCAGCAGAATATCGTGAGTTTTATCGTGACCTGGGTTGGGATGCGGAATACGAGTACATCAAGCCCTACGTCATGCCTAATGGTCAGCGTAAAAACGTCGGCATTAAGTACCACAAAATTACCGGCAAGGGCCTCGGTTTATCCGATAAAGACTTGTATGATCCCTACTGGGCGCGGGAAAAAGCGGCAGAGCATGCAGCTAATTTCATGTTTAACCGGGAGCGACAGGTCGAGCACTTGCACGACATCATGCAGCGTCCCCCCATCATTGTGTCGCCCTATGATGCAGAGCTATTTGGTCACTGGTGGTACGAAGGACCATGGTTCCTGGACTATCTCTTCCGCAAAACGTGGTTTGACCAGGGAACTTACGAGATGACCCACCTGGCAGATTACTTACGCGGTAATCCTACGCAGCAAGTAGCGAAGCCTTCCCAATCGAGCTGGGGATATAAGGGCTTCCATGAATATTGGTTGAACGAAACTAACTCCTGGATTTACCCGCATTTGCACAAAGCGGCAGAGCGGATGATTGACCTAGCTAAGCGAGAACCGGCCGATGATCTGGAATGGCGGGCTTTGAACCAAGCGGCACGTGAGCTGTTACTAGCACAATCATCAGACTGGGCTTTTATCATGCGGACGGGAACGATGGTGCCCTATGCTGTGCGGCGAACACGATCGCACCTCTCTCGATTCACCAAGCTTTGGGAAGACATCAATGCGGGCAAGATTGACTCTGGCTGGCTGGTGAAACTGGAAGCGATCGACAATATTTTCCCCAACATCAACTACCGGGTCTATCGTTCGCTGTAAGTTCAACGGCATAGCCGCTTTTGCTCCTCGCTAAGGAATGAGGAGTAAATAACAGCCAAATTGTACAAGGCAGGCAATTCTCATGTCTTAGGAAAGCTGGGCCTTGTAGTGCTCACGAATCCTCAAGGGAATGGAGCTCGGTTGCCGTCCCCGGCTTGATTGAACTTGCATGACATTAAGGTTGGCCAGAATGCGCAGCTCACCCATGGTTTTATTCCTTGGCGCCATAAGCCAAGAAACGATTAATCGTTTCTAGACGATTTTTCCAGGTATTCAGGCGATATTCGGCAGTCGTAGTGGTATCTAGCGTCAGTCCAGCTCCGATTCCTCGGCTGAGATCTTGCACCTGGGCCTGCACCGCGATCGCGGTAGTCGCATTTGGGTTATCGGCCAAAGCATCAAGACTGACTCCGACTGCGTTTACCTCCGCTACCCAGCGATCCGCTAAGCGCGGCTGCAAAGTGATGATGTCGTTGGCGAGTAACCAGTTCCACTCGCGTTGCAAAGCCTTATAGCGATCTGCTGCGGTGGCATAAGGATTCCGCTGCGGGACGAGACTTTCGTGCTGACCCTGAGTCGTATTGAGGGTGGTTTGAATGCGATTGTTGAGATTATCCGTAGCAAACAAGGCATAGCCTGCAGCGGGCATATCTCTGAGGGTTTGGAGCTGGTCGATCATGACCGGCACCGGCAGACTCAGCAGGCGCAAACCAGGAATCACCAGCGTTGAGTCATAGGTCTGGTCAACGACCCATGGGGTAATTAATTCTGAAAAGCGATTAGAGTCTTGGGCATAACTCATCAGCACTATCCAATCCACCAGGCCCTGCTCGGCCCAAGTGTTCCAGTCCTGCTGGATTTTGAGCAGTCGCTCCTCCTCGGACATAGCAAATACGGCTGCCGAGAGAGTAATGTCGGGACGCTCGCGACGCACCAACTCTGAGGTTTCGGCCACAAAGCTGGTCACTTGCTCAATGCGAAAATCATTCCACGCTTCCCACAAATCATGGAGGAGATCGCGCTCGGCCCGGGGCAGCCAAGGATCGATCAACGGTGTCAGATTAACGGGGTCAATTCCAGTTTGTCGCTGAAACGCTCGCCGGGCAGCCATGCCATAGCCATAAGTGCGCTCATCTGATGGATCTTGGAAGGGATAGCGAATGTAATCGAGCTGCAGCCCATCCACGTCGTAGGTGGTGATGATT
>CAZFWL010000605.1:0-2989 GCA_964522775.1 uncultured Halomicronema sp. | reverse complement strand
CTGTGCCGAGAACTTCGGTGTAGCCATACAACGGCGGGACATTCTCGCGCCGAATAACGTCATTCTGTTGGCGGAAGTCGATGACCAACCTGTCGCTTTTGCTCAAGTGCGGCTGCATTCCCCAAAAACTTGTGTGATGGCCCAGCGACCCTCAGAACTTCATCGCCTGTATGTTGAGAAAGCCTGGCACGGCCGTGGTGTTGCCCACCAGCTGATGCCGCAGGCGCTAGCCACAGCAACGCAGACAGGGGCAGAATCGATTTGGCTGGGCGTTTGGGAGCACAATCCGCGAGCGATCGCGTTCTATCGCAAGTATGGCTTCCAAGTGGTGGGGGAACATGTCTTTCAGTTTGGCAACGATCCACAACGCGACCTAGTGATGGCGGCAGTGCTAAACGATTAAATCCGGTTGCCTAAGCTCGCGGATAATGCTCCTCAAGCTCCCCTGCCCCCTTGACACGCCGGATATCTGTTCCACCGCTGATCTTACTTCGCAGTGCCTGGAAGGCGGGAAACTTTAAGTCGTATGACATCGCGGCCTCAATGCTGCTCCAGGTTTAAGGTGGTCGATGTACCATTTAAGCGTGCGACGCAGTGAACCGATTGATATGTCTGATCTTAAGGCCGTTTCTGAAATTACGTCTCGTGAGGCGCTACTGACTGCTTACCAGTCTGGGCAGCGGGCTTTTTCTGGGTTGTCGCTAACTGGGGCCGACATCAGCGGCATTGATCTCAAAGGGGCTGATTTAAGCTATGCCGAATTCAATGAGGCGAATCTGACCCAGGCTAACCTCCGTGGTTGCGATCTGAGCTATGCCTCTCTGCGAGAGGCGGATCTGACGCAGGCTGATTTGCGCGGAGCCATGCTGATTGGCACTGACTTGCGCCAGGCGACGATCGCCGGAACCAATTTTCATGATGCGGACTATGACCCGGCAGAAACCCATTTTCCATCAGGGTTTGATCCGGCGCAGGCAGAAATGAAGAGTGATCGCGCCTAAGCCTAACTATTCAGTTGATGACCGCAGTTAGAGCAGAAGCGATCGCTGGGCTGTACGGGCGTGCCACACTGACTGCAAAACTTGGCTTTGCCAGCTTTCGCTGTACCGCTGGAAGCCGCACTGCTAGAAGCTGTACTGCCAGAAGCTGCATTTCCCATTTGCATAGCCATATTGCCCATCCGCATTTGCATCGGGTTGGCACTCATTTCCATATCCCCCATTTTCATGGGCTGCATGGGTGTCATGGGCGGCATCGGTTCCATTGGGGACATCGGTTGCATGGGTTGAGGAGATGCCATGGGTTGCATGGGGGGCATCGCATTGCCTGGCATCGCCACCCCCGAACTCATTTGCATCTGCTGCGCATTGCCCAAGGCGGGGCTTTGCGACATCATGCCGAGTTGGTTGCCCTGCAGTTGCAAATGGTGTGTCCCTTGGGCCGTGGTGAGTTGAACGATGACTCCCTGCGGGGTCTGAAACATTGCAGGCGGGGACGTCCAGGGACCAGTGGCAAATTGACTGCTGGATTGTTGCTGTTGGCCAGCACTACCAGACGCCAGGATGACGGTCGTTTGTGCTCCCGAGTTGTCTAAGTAAAGTCGTTGTCCAGAGCCGAGTTCGCAGGTGTAAGCCATAGCAGGTATCGAGATATTGTGAGTAGGCAAAGTTGCCCATCATCATTGTGTCGGCAATATTCTCACCACAGCTCAGACTTTAGAAATCTGTTAGGTCTAGCCAACCGTGCTGATGCCGACGGATCAGGTTGGCTTCGCCTGTTGTCAACTGCAAGTCGACCGCAATGAGGGTGCTAGGAACACCAACCATAAAAAATGCAGAGCCTGAAAGGCTCTGCATAACGCTCTAAACGCTAGCGGATCAGAATATTCCTACGCGGTTTGCCATAGTTCTTTGACTCGACCCATCGGCAGCCATGCCGCAATCTCAGAGATACGCTGCTCAGCAAGCTCTTCCTTCGTCGCTGAGAAAACTGCTCGGGTCACCGTTTCGCCGTTGGACGTTTTGGGAACCGACGCCTCGCGATCAACTCGCTTAAGAAACAGCTCTGAGTCAATGCCAAAAGGCGCTTCGCCACGCAGCGGCGGACGCAAACGGCTCAAGAACCGCACGATGGGATTTGTGTCGCGCCATAATTCCCCAACATCTATATGCAGAGATTTGTCCTCAACTTTGTCTGAAGCGATGTCGTCCGACAGTTCTGCCGCAATCTGATCGGCCTGCTGGGTCGTCATCATGTCTCGCATGACTCGAAAAACAACTTCTGTGACATCCCGCGCGTCATAAAGGTCCGAAAGATTGCCCTTAAGCATGACTTTCTGCAAGAAGGACATATTCGCTTCAGGAATCGGCACAGTACGACCCTCAGCCAGGTTCTCTGGCGGGTTTTCCTTCATTTCACTGAGCATGGATTGTCCTTTGTCAGTGAGTTTGGCACGCTTCAGCGCAATCAGATGTGGTAGAGGCCCATCTTCTGCACCCAGCGTATTGGCAATACGGGCGTTGACTTCATCCGGGTTGATCAAGTCAGGCACATCTTCCTGCTTACCGTAGGCATTGCCGCTAAACTCAGCGTCGATATATTGCTGCTGATTTAAGTAATCAAGATGTCCGAGGACGTCAGACTTTGTTAGCTTGATTCCCACAAAATCGTCAGTGGCAAGGTTTAGCTCGCTAGCTCTGACATCAGGCGAATCTGTTTGCTGCTGTGCTTGGTCAATCTTGTTCAAGATTAAGTAAATAACGTCGTCGCGAATGGTAATAGGCATATAGAAATTTTTGGAATTCAACAGGTAGCTTGGGATTGTTGAGGCGATCACCTTACATCCAAGCGGTATTTAGACTCAGCTGCTGGCCCTGATCGAGTTGTCATACGAGTGGCTCGGGCAGATGAGAGCAGAATTATTACGCTAGAAAGCTTTCATAAACAGTTATCTGTTTGGTTGTTACTGACACTTATAAGATTAGAAATT
>CAZFWL010000604.1:0-2990 GCA_964522775.1 uncultured Halomicronema sp. | reverse complement strand
AATGCTGTCCTCCACCACTAAAACCATGCTCATAATATTCAATGACTCGCAAATTGGCTTCCCTGATGCAATTTTTCACGGTGGAACGTGCTTCTGCAATGCGTGCGATCGCCCGTCAGCTCAGGCATCGCCCTGTATTTTTTTAAGGTACCCGTAAACTTTAAATTTCTCGCTTTTTAGGCATAAATGGTTAATTTCCAACATTGCCTGACTGATCCAGATGCATATGCCCGTGATGGCAGCGGTTTGAGACTCTAAAGCCTGCCGCCTATGAAGCCAAATTTGGCTAAAGCCAGAGATGCGGACCATGTTAACGAATCTCCGCTAAGGCGAGTCATCATTTCATTGCGAGCATCTGCTCAAAAATCCAGCTAACTGCGATCACAATTCATCTCATCGACTAAAGCAGCTGTCACCATCTGAAGCGATCAGCTTGAGAATGCTCGATTTAGTTGACGTTAGCATTCACAAAACTGGGCACATCTAAGTGAATCGGCGCTAGAACAAAATTGTCTCCACCAACAGCATAAGTGCATCGACAGGTCAAGCTAGCTGATTTCACTACTCGCCAACGGACGCTCTTTGGCTAAGCGTTGCGCAAGGTATGAGGTACAACAAAGCGCCTGAAGAGTACATTCAACACCCTCATGCGCAATAAACCTAGTTGTCTCTTGCGTTGAGAGACCGTACGGTAGCAAACCGTAAACAAAAATGACTTGTCAATCGTCTTTGCCTAGCGCCCCTGGTGCACCCACCAATGTGCGTTTTGGCGAGCAGGTCACGATCATAATTAATAACGTCAAGATGTAAGGCGCGGCGTTGAATAAATAGTAGTAAGCGTTAATTCCCACTGCCTGAAAAGCGGGGCCGATCGCTTGAGCACCGCCAAATAATAACGATGCCCATAGGCATTGCATGGGATTCCAGCGGGCAAAAATGACGAGTGCAACTGCCATCAAACCTTGGCCGCTAGAAATCCGTTCGGTCCACACGCCGGGATAGTAGAGCGAAAGACAAGCGCCACCGATACCCGCCAGAAAGCTCCCTGCCACAATGCTGAGAAATCGTACCTTGAAGATGGAAATACCCATGGCGCGAGCGGCTTCGGGGCTGTCACCGACAGCACGAATATAAAGTCCCCAGCGGGTGGTGCGAAAGAACCACTGCATGAGAGGGGCGATCGCCACGCCGATCAAAAAGAGAGGACTGATCTTCAACGCCGACTGCACTGCCGGATTGCTACTCCACGCACCGAGTTGCAGCGTAAACAGTTGGGGGGCCTGAGGTTGGATAAACGGCTTGCCCAAAAAGAACGCTAAGCCACTGCCAAAGATAATCATGGCGATACCGACAGCGACATCATTGACGCGCGGTTGCTGCGCCAGCCAACCGTGAATGGAACCCAGAAACATGCCCCCAATGCCCGCTGCCAAGACCCCTAGCCACGGTGCCCAAAACTCCCCCACGGCCCCTTGGGTGAGATAAGACACTCCATATGCACTCATCGCTCCCATCAGCAAAGTACCTTCAAGACCGAGGTTGATTTTGCCGCTTTTTTCGGTCAGGCACTCACCCAAACTGACAAACAAAAAAGGAGCGCTGCCGCGCAGGGTACCCGCCAAAATTCCCAGGGGCACGCCCCACCAGCCAAGTGCTTCAGTTGCCATGATGTGTCCTTAAATGGGGAGTCTCACTGAGTGTTTCAATCGATATTCTGCACGATGCAAAGTATTGGAGAAGTCTGACGAAACAGAGAACGATCGCGATGATAATTCAGACCATTGGCTTTTCCTGAAACCAGGGCAAGCGACCGTAGAGGGAATCGCTAAATAGGACGCAGAGAAAGACAATACCTTGGAAGACTAAAACAGTAGCGTCAGGGAGGTCGTGCGATCGCTGCAAAATGCCACCACTGGCCAAAATACCGCCGAGCAAGACCGCCACTAGAATCGTGGCAAGAGGATTATGCCGCGAGACAAACGCGACCAAAATACCCGCATAGCCATAGTTAGACACCAGAGATTCGTTAATGCGCTTTTGCACAGCGGCGACCTCGATCATGCCTGCCAGTCCCGCACAGGACCCCCCTAAAAAGCACACCGCCAGGGTCAATTTGCCCACCGGTAAACCCGCAATCCGCGCCGCTCGCAAATTGCCACCTGCGGTTCTAGCAGCAAACCCAAAGGTTGTGCGTTGAATCAACACATAGGCGAGGATGCAAGCGATAAAACCATAAATCAAGCCGTAGTGAATGCGACTGCCGGGAATCGTCCCCATCCACAGCGCTTCACTCAGCTCGGCAGAAGAGGGCTTGGTGACAAACTCAGCATCCCGCATGGGCCCTTCCACCAGGTGGTTCATGAACGCGATCGCAATGTAGTTCAGCAAGAGACTGCTGATGGTTTCATTCACGCCCCGATAGTGCCGCAAAGCCCCGGCTAACATAATCCAGACGCCGCCACCGACAATGGCTGCGATCGCCATCGCAATTTGCCCCATCAACGGCGGCAGTGTCGCACCTATACTTAGGCCCATGATCACGGCACAAAGACCACCCATCACCAACGCGCCTTCATTACCAATAATGACCAGCCCCAGTCGCGCCGGTAACGCTGTACATAGTGCCGTCAGCATCAACGGTGACGCTCGAATGAGCGTATTTTGCCAGGCGCTCCAACTGCCAAACGCTGCTTTATAAATAGAGCCATAGACCGCCAACGGATTAGCTCCGGCCAGGGCGCAAAACACCCCAAAGATCAAAAGCGCCGCTATTAATGCCGCGATCGGCAACAGCACGGCCTCTAGGGGCCGTCGCCAGCGATAGAGCCAGTTAGGAGCAGCAGGGGTAGCAAGCGTCATAGACTCAAAACTCAGAACCGTAGCAAATCTAACAATAGCGACAGTTGTCGATCCCCTCCAGTTGGCATCCAGTCATGTGGGTTACCTGAGGTTGCTTAGGATAGTCGCCTCAACTGGGGGACAGAAACGTA
>CAZFWL010000603.1:0-2997 GCA_964522775.1 uncultured Halomicronema sp. | reverse complement strand
TAGCTATGCACAGCTCAGGAACCCTTAGTGTGTGGACAAAAGTTCAGTCAACTATAGCAGCAGTCTTGGCGATCGCTCGGCTGGCGATCGCTTTGCAAAACTTCTTAAGCAAGTGCCTTTAGGATAGCGTCTCCCATGGCTTTGCAGCCAACGGCGGTCATGCCCTCGGCCATAATGTCCCCCGTGCGATAGCCCTGATCCAACACTGTATTGACCGCCGCTTCGATCTTGTCAGCTGCTGCTGGCTGATCCAGACCATAGCGCAACATCATGGCAGCACTGAGCACTTGTGCCAGAGGATTCGCCTTATCTTGACCGGCGATGTCAGGAGCGGAACCGTGGACAGGCTCAAACACCCCTGGGCCATCGGCTCCCAAGCTGGCGGAAGGCAACATGCCGATACTGCCGGTCAACATTGCTGCCGCATCAGACAAAATATCGCCGAAGAGATTGCCCGTCACAATCGTGTCGAACTGTTTGGGCCATCGCACCAACTGCATGGCAGCATTATCTACATATAGATGCGACAGCTCGACATCGGGATAATCATTAGCCAAGTCAGTGATGCGATCGCGCCACAGTTGCGACACTTCTAACACGTTGGCCTTATCCACCGAACACAGCCGACCCTGGCGCTTTTGCGCCGTTTCAAACGCCACCCGGCCAATGCGGTCAATTTCGCCCTCGGAGTAGGCCATCGTACTGACCCCACGCTTTTCTCCAGTTTCTGCTTGAAAAATCCCTTTGGGCTCACCGAAATAGATGCCGCCAGTCAGCTCGCGCACCACCATAATGTCTACACCCTCAACGACTTCTCGCTTTAATGAAGACGCATCCACTAGCTGGGGCAAAATCGTCGCCGGACGCAGGTTCGCAAACAGTTCTAACCCGGCACGTAGCCCCAACAGCCCCGTTTCTGGGCGTTGGTGACGCGGTAGCGTATCCCACTTATAGCCGCCGATCGCCGCCAACAACACGGCATCACTTTGCTTACAGGTTTCCAGGGTGGCGTCTGGCAAAGGCGAACCCGTTTCATCAATTGCGGCCCCACCCATGAGTGCTTCCTGAAAGTCAAAGCTGAGGCCAAGCTGACTACCCACCTGATTCATCACGTCGACGGTCACGGCCATAATTTCTGGGCCAATGCCGTCACCAGGGAGCAGAGTGATGCGAAAAGATTGCGTCATGGATTTTGTCAGAAAGTCGAGTTGTCGCCAGGGCTGAGCCGCTAGCGCTCATTACCCAAAGGCGTATTATCCTACGTCTGAGCCAGGAGAGCCAGCCTTGATCATCAGAGTTATGGACACTTAGCGTGAATAGGTTCTACCAAGGGTGCGCCCCTGTGCCTTCAGCAAAATATCCAATTGCCTACATCCCACACAGGGCAAGCAGTTTCACTCATGGAATATCTCTACCTCCACGGTTTTGCCTCGGGGCCACAATCGGCTAAGGCGCAATATCTCCGGCAGCAGTTCGAGCAAGTGAGCACGACACTGCACATTCTGGATTTGAATCAGGGAGACTTTACTCACCTCACCCTAAGTCGCCAGATCGAGCAGGCGATCGCGTGGATTGGCGATCGCTCCAAGGTCACAATCATCGGCTCCAGCTTTGGCGGCCTCACCGCCTGTTGGATTGCTGAACACCCTCAAGTATCCAGCCAAATTCAACAGTTAGTGTTGCTCGCTCCCGCCTTTCAATTCCTGGAGCAATGGCTGCCCCGCTTAGGGCAAGAAGCCGTCACTCATTGGCGCGAAACCGGGCGACTCTCGGTTTACCACTACGGCCAGCAACGGCAGATTGAGTTGGCCTACGATTTCATCACCGATGCCCAGCAGTACGATGAGGCCAACCTACAAACCGAGCGGCCCACATTGATTTTGCATGGACGCCATGACGACGTGATCAACATTCAGGCGAGCCGCGACTATGCTGCCCCGCGCCCCTGGGTGCAACTCATCGAACTTGATAGTGACCATGCCCTGGGAAATGTCCAAGCCACGATTTGGGCTATGCTGCGACAGTTTTTACAGCTCCCCTAGCCAGTCACCATTCCGAACGCCACGGCCATGGCGAAACTGATGCCGAGATCGCAAGTTGGCATGAGCGGGCTAATTCTAGGCTTCTGCAGTCGGCTCAACCAGGGTTTCTTGATGGCCCATGGCCATTTGCAGCACCATCGGGCGACCGCCCGCTTCATGATACTTATCGGCCCATGCGCGGAGAATTTCGTCCAATTCCGCGATCGCGGCGGGCAGTTTCTCCGGGGGCACGTCTAGTTCTTCCAAAATACGAACTGTGTCGGCTTTGTTTTCCGCCCATTCACGCATCATGCGGAAATAGCGCGCCGTATCTTCCAGCATGATGAAGGTCCGCTCTTCTTGATCAGCAGGAGAATAGGACGGACGCATCAGCGCATAGAACGACATGCCCCAAGGGGAATCAAGTCGCTTCACCGTGCCGGAATACATCAGCCGCCGCCGAATATGTTCAGCCAAGGCTTCGCTGAGGGGGCTCCGGCGCTCCGGGGGAAAGTCTTCTTGCGATCGCTCGTGCAAAAACTCAATCAATTCCATGAGTTGGAAGGAATTAATCAGCTGGGCATCAGGGATACCTTCCGGCAGTTTGCGCTCTAGCAAGCGTTTTTCATCAGAAGTCAAACTAGTGCTCGGAATCCGAAAGCTACCGGGCTGCCAAGGATACTTATCGAGCCATACATAAGGGAACTGAATCAGATAGCGAGGTTCTTGCGAACCCAGCATTTTGAGCAGGCGTCCTTCCGTTAAGGCTTCTTGCAACTCACCGACAATCGCCTTGACTCGCTTGGGCTCAATGTGGTGCAGATGCCCTGTCATGCGCAGGTTTTCGCCCTGCTCGACATAGGTCATGTAAATCGCACATTTGGCTGCCGTAGCCGCTGCATCCAAAAAGGCTCCGTGGCGATGGCCGCCCGTACGCATCGCACTAAAGGCTAAATACAGCAAAATTTGATCGATC
>CAZFWL010000602.1:0-3011 GCA_964522775.1 uncultured Halomicronema sp. | reverse complement strand
CATGATTTTCAGTTGGGGTATATCCTCTTGAATCGTGCGCCAGAGGATCTCAACATCAGTATTGAAATAATCGTGAATGAGCTTGTCGCGCATTCCAGCCATGTCGCGCCAGGGAAGAGCAGGATGCTGCTCTCTCACAGCGTTGGGAACTCGCTTTACCGCTTCACCAATAATCTCAATGGCCCTCGAGACGGCAAAGACTTTCTCTCGATTTGCGCCAAGCTCTCAAAGTCTATTCCTGCGGAGAACTCTTCAATCGCGGCGACAGCCTCCAAAATATCTTGCAGATAATCTTCGACTTGCCGCTGCGTCATAGGTAGATCACCTCTGCCAAAATTCGCTCGCCCAAGCGTGGCTTCAGTCCGCCTTTATGAACCAGGTCAACTTTAGTCTCCAGATGGTCGGTCAGATAATTCTCTAAGTTGATGAATTTCAACAGGCTAGGCACTTCCGAGAACTCAACCAGTACATCCAGATCGCTGGCTGCCGTTTGCTCTTGCCGCACATAGGAACCAAAGATTCCTAACTCTTTCACTCCATACCGTTCTTGCAACACAGGCTTATGTTGCGAAAGCCATTGTTCGATTTCTGCGAGCGTTTTCATACTTTCCATCCCTTGCAGGACAGCCTTTGAAGTAACTGTAGCTGACTCCGGCATGGATTGTTCAGAGGTACCTGTGAGCGGCCGATTCCTCGCCATCAATCAAAGCAGCTCCAGCGAACGAAGCTACCAAATCCAAGGAAGCAGGCGACTGCTGTTAGCTTGATAGTCCTCAAAATCAGGGTACTTATTCCCCATCGATTGCTCTTTTTGCAGGATTCTTTGCGCATAGAGAGCGGCAATTGTCCCTGGCAGTATGTAAGCCCAAGGAGAACCTGCGACCACAGCAAAGCTGGTGTAACGCATGAGGTCGCCCAAATAGTTAATGTTTCTCACATGACGCCAAGCACCATCTTTGACGAGACCAGCGCCCATCGATTTAGCCGTCATTTTTTGGACGTCGGCGCTGGTATTGATAAGGCTGCCAAAGATGTAGAGCGGGAGAGCGATCGCGATCGCCCAATAACTTATCGGCATCGAGTTAGTGAAAGCCAAGTAGCCGGGCAACGCATAGAACACACCAACAAATAGAACCACAGCGATTAAGGTCGCAAGGTTGGCCGGTTCAGCAAAGATGTTGCGCCGATTTGGGAATAACCATTGCTCCAGCAGCCACCACGAGCAATAGCCAATGTGAAGGCACAGATAGATAACCTGGCGCTCATCTTGAATGCCGTACACCCAACATAGGGTCACTAAGCAGAGAATCGTGATGACTTTGGCGATGTTAATCGCTGTGAGCTGGGTGAGTTGGCGACTGGTGGCGTTGCTGGATGTTTGCATGGACCAGATGGATATGTGCAGCTTGATCTTATTAGCCACCACGAAAAAATGCAGCGACTCTTACTTCTGTCGCTGCATCAGCATGTGTTGCTATTCGTGGCGTGTCAGTTTTTGCTAGGGCAACTCAGTAGCGCCCATGAGGTAGCGATCGCACTCACGCGCCACGCCACGACCTTCGTTAAAGGCCCACACCACCAGGCTTTGACCCCGACGACAATCGCCTGCGGCAAACACACCGGGAATGGAGGTGATGTACTGCTCATGCTCGGCTTTGATGTTACTGCGGCCATCTTTCTCCAGACCCAGCGCATCGATAATGGGCTGTTCGGGACCGAGGAAGCCCATGGCTAGCAGCACCAGTTGCGCGGGCAGCACTTTTTCCGTGCCGGGCACATGCTTAGGAATAAAGCGACCGCTGTCGTCCTTCGTCCATTCCACTTCCACGGTGTGAACGGCTTTGACTTGCCCGTTTTCATCCCCTTCAAACTTGGTAGCGGTGCGAACATAGGCACGGGGATCATCGCCAAACATGGCGGCGGCTTCTTCCTGGCCGTAGTCCATGCGATAAATCTTGGGCCACTCCGGCCAGGGATTATTAGCAGCACGGTTTTCCGGCGGCTTGGGCATGATTTCCAACTGAGTAACGTTGGTGCAGCCGTGGCGAATGGAGGTACCCACACAGTCCGTGCCCGTGTCGCCGCCGCCGATGATCACCACGTCTTTGCCCGCAGCGGTGATGTAATTTTCACGAGGAGAGCCGTCCAGCACCGCTTGGGTATTGGCAGTGAGGAACTCCATGGCAAAGTGAATGCCTTTGAGGTCACGCCCCTCGATCGGCAAGTCGCGGGGACGGGTCGAGCCCGTGCAGAGGATCACCGCGTCAAAGTCATCCATCAGCTTTTGGGTAGGCAGGTCTTTGCCGACTTCGGTATTGCAGACGAAGGTGACGCCTTCGGCTTCCAGCACATCGAGGCGGCGCATCACCACCTTTTGCTTGTCCAGCTTCATGTTGGGGATGCCGTACATGAGCAGACCACCGGGGCGATCCGCTCGTTCGTAAACGGTGACCCAATGACCGGCGGAGTTCAGTTGCGCCGCAGCGGAAATGCCCGCAGGCCCGGAACCGACAACCGCTACTTTTTTCCCGGTGCGCTTGCTGGGCGGTGTGGGGGTAATCCAGCCTTCTTCCCAACCTTTTTCGGCGATGGAATACTCGATATTTTTGATGGTGACAGGCGGCTCAATGATGCCCAACACGCAGGCTCCTTCGCAGGGGGCGGGACAGACTCGCCCCGTGAATTCGGGGAAATTGTTGGTTTTGTGGAGGCGATCCAGCGCATCCTGCCAGCGACCCCGATAGATCAAGTCATTCCACTCAGGAATCAGATTGTTGATCGGGCAACCGCTGGCGGCGCGATTCATTTCCATACCTGTATGGCAAAAGGGAGTTCCGCAGTCCATGCAGCGTGCGCCCTGAGTCTGCAAGTTTTCCTCAGGCATGTGGAGATGAAATTCATCCCAGTTGCGAATGCGATCGCTCGGGGCGACTTCGGTCGCCACCTCGCGCAAAAATTCCATAAAGCCAGTTGGTTTTCCCATGATGTCCGTAGTGATGAAGGATTTGAAT
>CAZFWL010000601.1:0-3011 GCA_964522775.1 uncultured Halomicronema sp. | reverse complement strand
AACTCAATGCGGCCGTGATGGCATAGCCTCGATCGCCATCAAACCCCAGATCAAACCAAAGCGCACTCGCCGTGTTCTCTGAATTTGATACCCTGCTGCCGTGAGGAATTCGTGCAATTCGGCTTCGGTATAGCAATTCTTGTGAGCTGGATCAACTAAGTTCAAAACCCAGTCACAGAACCGACAGACGAGAAAATCACGGCACCAATCCAAAATCACGACCCGACCGCCAGACCGCAGTACCCGCTGCATTTCGGCCAGCGCTCGATCCGGCTCGTTGAAATAGTGAAAAGCATTGGCACAGAGGACGACATTAAACGCTGCCTGCTGCCAGGGCAACGCCGCCGCGGATGCCTGCTGGAACGTAATAGCCGGATAGGATTCAAGCTTTTGGCGGGCGATCGCCAGCATCGATTCCGAAAAGTCCACTCCCGCGATCGCTTGTTCTGGATGCTGCTCAACCAGCCGTCGCTCTAACTCGCCGGTGCCGCAGGCGACATCCAACACCGTTTCACTGGGGAGTATCTGCGCCCAGTCCACCAAAAACGACAGCGTGTTAGTGATGTAGCCCTGCCAGCGCTGATCGTAGATATGGGCGAGGCGATCGTATTGCTGCTTCACCAAAACTTCCATCCCACCCCCCGACCTTCTCGGTCAAAACCAAACCCTCTGCCCCCTTTGCTCCTTCGCTCCCCTGCCTATGTCCACGGCTTGGCAATTTAGCTCCCGACACTCAGCTTTAACCCAATGGACGCACACAACGGGGATCCGGCAATGTCGCTTTCTCCGGTTCACGCGGAAACCAGAATGCCGTCTTCTTACAAAACTCCACCAGCATCAACATCACTGGAACTTCAATCAGTACACCGACCACAGTCGCCAGGGCCGCGCCAGAGTTGAGCCCAAAGAGGGTGACCGCCGTGGAGATCGCCACCTCAAAGTGATTGCTCGCTCCAATCAACGCTGCCGGAGCCGCATCTTCGTAGAACATCTCCATTTTCTGAGCCGCCACATAGGTAATGAAGAAAATGAAGTTGGTCTGCAAAAACAGCGGCACTGCAATTAATAGAATGTGCAATGGATTCCGCACGATCAAGTCACCCTTGAAGGCAAAGAGCAACACCAGCGTGATCAACAGTGCTGCCACCGAAATCGGGCTGAGATACTTCAAAAACACCTCGTTGAACCAGGCACGACCCTTGTGGTGCAGAATCCAGGTACGCGATACGGCTCCCGCTAGCAGCGGCAACCCCACATAAATCAGGACCGACAGCACAATGGTCTCCCAAGGCACCGTCAGGTTATTTGCTGCCAGCAGCCAACGTCCCAACGGTGCATAGAGGAACAGCATTGCCAGGGAATTGATCGCCACCATCACCAATGTGTGACCCTGGTTACTAAAGGACAAGTAGCCCCACATCAGCACCATGGCAGTACAGGGGGCAATGCCCAGCAGAATGCATCCGGCGATGTACGAGTCTGCCAAAGCCACTTCAGTGCCACGAATCAGTTCTGTTCCGCTCAGCCAGGGACGAAATAACCAGCCCAGGAAGAACTGGGCAAAGACCACCATCGTGAAGGGCTTAATCAACCAGTTCACGACCAGTGTTAGCACCACCGGCTTGGGAGTCTGAGCCGCTTTTTTGGCTTGAGAAAAGTCGATTTTCACCATGATGGGATACATCATGCAAAAGAGGCAGATGGCGATGGGCATCGACACCTGATAAACGCTCATCGCGTCGAGGGTAACGGCAATCTGTGGAAACACCCGCCCGAGCAAAATGCCCGTCACAATGCACAATGCCACCCACACCGTTAAATAGCGTTCAAAAAAGCTGAGGGTGCCTCCAGCTTGCACGGCATTGGGGTTCGTTTCTGAACTAGAGGGCATAGGAAACCAGTTAAATAGTCTATGAATCGATGGGGTAGGCGCGATCGCCACACGCATCTCAATGGCTATGCGAAGCAGCTAGCTACTGCCCATTCCATGATTTCAAACCACGTTGAAATGTCGTGACAGCATCAAGGTATCGCCAACCGCCCACTGCAATCAAGATTATGGCTATTCATCCGGTGAACAGGTGCGAGCCGGTAACCGAGGGCTGTAGCGCCGGAGGTCCGACAAATATTCTTCGAGTTCTACCAAGCGTGACAGCGTGAGGCGGTAATAAATCCAGCGGCCTTCCTGGCGCGATCGTACTAAGCCAGCTTGTTTCAAGGCTTTTAGATGAAATGACAGCTTCGACTGCGCGACGTTGAGGCGATCGCACAGGTCGCATACACACATCTCCTCTTCCCGCAGGAGCTCAATCACTTCCACCCGTAACGGCTCTGAAAGTGCTTTGAAAATGGCAATCATATCAGTCGCGGTCACAGAGAGCACAGTTGACATCAAGCTAGATTGAAGTGTGGAACTTGTTCAGCATATCAGTCTCGTTATTTCACCGCTGTGCCCTCAAAAACTGGGTACGCGAGTTGATGCTACAGTCGCCCAGACTTCTATAATTCGAAGGTCTTTTTCAGCTGTGGCCGCATCTGAATGGTCGTCTTTTGGTAGCTCCCTCAAAGTTATGGAGTGCCAGCTATCTTGCCGCAGGCTCATTAACGGACTGGTTAATCATGAATTCGTCCCTCACTGCGCTGCGCCTCAAGTGGCGCTTGCTGTTCAGAATTTTGCCTTGGGCGTTACTGTTCGCGAGTGTCAAAGCTGGACTTCATCAGTTGCACTGGGACTTTTGGACGTTTGACTCGCTCACGGGAACGCTCTTCGCGGCCGCCACTTTTATTCTGGCGTTTATGCTGAGTGGCACCCTGCGCGATTATCAAGCCAGTCTCTATATGCCGACTGAGTTAGCTAATGCGATCGCGACCATTGCCGACACCAATCAGCTCACGGCTCGGATGCATGCCGACTATGATCCCGCACCGTTGACTCAAGCTCTGGAACATCTGACGCAACAGCTCTTAGCTTGGCTCGAAGAGCAAGCCGCGATCGCTCACGTCGATCAAGC
>CAZFWL010000600.1:0-3012 GCA_964522775.1 uncultured Halomicronema sp. | reverse complement strand
TCCCCCTCACCTTCAATCATTTGCAAAAGCGCCTGGGCCGCAAACGGGTGACGAAAAAGGTGATGGCTGAAAGTCCGGTGCGTTTCATCGCCTACGACCTGCTGGAACATGAGGGCAACGACATTCGCGAAAAAGCGCTGCGCGATCGCAAAACCTTCCTGTTCGAACTCCTTGATGACTACTCCGACGAGCGCGTTGATCGGTCAACGCCGCTAGAGTTTCAGTCGTTCGCCGATTTGGAAGCCAGACGAGAGCGATCTCGGGATGAAGGAGCAGAAGGTCTCGTCCTCAAAGCCTGGGATAGTCCCTACTTAGTCGGACGCAAACGTGGCTATTGGTGGAAGTATAAAGTCGATCCCATGACGCTGGATGCAGTGCTGCTCTACGCCCAAGCGGGGAGCGGAAAGCGGGCCAACCTATTCACCGACTACACCTTTGCGCTGTGGCAGGGCGAAGAGTTGGTACCCTTTGCCAAGGCTTATTCTGGTCTGGATAATGCCGAAATTGAAAAGCTCGACAAATGGATTCGCCGCCATACCATTGAGCGCTTTGGCCCGGTGCGATCGGTAGAACCCATCCACGTATTTGAAATTGGCTTCGAGGGCATTGCTGAGTCCAAACGCCACAAATCAGGCATTTCCGTCCGCTTTCCTCGCATTCTGCGCTGGCGTGACGACAAACCTGTCGCCGAAGCCGACACCCTCGATAACGCGAAAATACTTCTTCAGCAATATCAGTCTTAGCAACAGGGGACGGACCCTTTTGAAGGGTCCGTCCCCTAGCTCATCAAGGACACAGCCGTAGAATCTGATCTGCCATGGTCAGACTTTCTTGATACAGCACATCTTCGCCCCAGCGCTGTAGTTGCTGACTGAGAATCAGATCAGCCCGCTGATCCGAAATCGCGCTTACCTCTTCAACGCGGCAAGCTTGGGCACCGCCCCCAGCTTCCATGCGCATACAGCCCGTCGATTCCGAACAGAGGATGGTGCAGCAATCAGCATCTTGATTGTCAGAGGCTAAGCGAATACCGACGAGGTCGCCAATGACTTCCCCCACATCTGCTACCGGAATTGCGGCCAACTCCGCTTCAACCTCTCGCTGACCGCCCATACTGCTTTGAAAGTAAACTTTCCGAATACCGTAGTCACCGCCTTCTTCAACATAGCGAGTTGGCGTCCAGCCTAGACGGCTGGCAATCCAGCCGAGAAACATCACCGCCTGAGCAGCATTGCCAGGTTCATGATCGATGCTGATGTGATCAATTTCTGCCAAAGCATCGCGCCGTTCGGGGGGATCAAACGCTTCGGCAGTAAGCTCTTGCCAGGGAAAAAGGCGATGCCAGTTGAGATCGGCGATGTATTTATCCGTCTGAGTGATCTCCTGAATCTTGTTCAGTTCTGACTCCGCATCGCTGAAATAGCTGGAATCGACGATCAGACAATTGCTCGTGTCGGCAAGCTGGCTAAATAAAGCTTGCTCCGGGTTAGGGGTTGCCTTCCACCAAACGAACTTAGGCAAATCGCCAATCATCAAAGAGGAGACAACGCCAGCGACTTGGTCCAACGCCTTTTTAGAGCCCCGCAGCGTAATGTACTCGCAGCAGATTAGGTTACTGACGTTGCGCTTTTGCACCGGGCAGTAGGCAGATACTTGGGCGGTAACGCTTTCATCATCGCCATCTAAAGTGGTGCAAAGGGTAATCACACGACAGGGGTTTTGGGCCGCGATCGCCTCATTCAGGTTAAAGCCCCGCAGATCACCATTGTCAAACGATTGCTGGCTCGCCGATAAATTGGCGTATTCCTCGCGCAAACGAGCAAGGGTGATCTCATCGACTCGCCCCGTTACCCGCAAGCCATAGGCAATCTGCGCCTGACGAATGGCTTCCCGTGTTTTGGGGCCGTGCATGCCGTCGATCACGTCTTTATAGAACGTCAGCGCCGCCAGCAGTTGCTGAAACTCTTCCGGTTCGTAAACCACAATGCTAAACGTGCTGGCACGAGTCGCGACTGGAGCGGTCGCCCCATCGTTTTGACTCCGCCAAATATTCCGCAGTTCGCTCTCAATTTCCTCGATTGAAATGCCTTTCGGCTTTTGTAGTGCAACAAGGGGGGTAGTGGTCATATCAGCTTCAGGGATGAGGGACAGAGTCGATCCGGTCGTCTAAATCGTCAGTCAAATCGAGGCGCAGTTCAGTCTTTCGATGCGAGTTTATGCTATCGAATTTATCTAGGGCGATGGAGAACTCAAGGATACTTTTAGAGCCGACGCCAGCGGCGGCCATCGCAGTTCAGCAGGAGTTCCGACTCCACAGGTCCCCAAGTCCCGGCTTCATACATGGGAATCGCATTCGGATCCGCTGGCGCATCCCAAACTTCTAACAGGGGTGTCAGCATCCGCCAAGAAGCTTCCACTTCATCACCACGCGTAAACAGGGTTTGATCCCCCAACATACAATCGACGAGTAAGCGACCGTAAGCTTCGGTGCTGGGCTTGCCAAAGGCGGCATCGTAGCGAAAATCCATTTCCACCGATCTCGTCCGCAAAGAGTTCCCCGGCGTTTTCACTTCAAAGCGCATGGAAATGCCTTCATCTGGCTGAATCCGCAGCGCCAAAACGTTGTGATTCAGTTGCTTCGCTGCCGACTGGAACATCATGAACGGCACTTCTTTGAAATGGATGGAAATCTCCGACACCTTCTTCGGCATCCGCTTGCCCGTCCGCATATAAAACGGCACGCCTTTCCAGCGCCAGTTATCGACCATCAGCTTCAGCGCAGCATAGGTCGGTGTTGTTGAGGTGTCGCTGGCCCCATCTTCTGAGCGGTAACTCGGCACCTGCTTGTTATTCATCCAACCAGGGGCATATTGGCCGCGTACCGCGCACTTCGACAGATCTTCCAGATCGGCAAGGTGGGTAGCTTGCAACACCTTTACCTTTTCACTGCGAATGCTGTCAGCATCGAGCGAGTTTGGTGCTTCCATTGCCGTCAAACAAAAAAGCTGCATC
>CAZFWL010000599.1:0-3012 GCA_964522775.1 uncultured Halomicronema sp. | reverse complement strand
GTAGGTACTTAAATATGTTGAGTGCCCTGCATGCAAAGTAACTCATTGCTCTTTATAGCTAGCACTCCGGCCCAGGTAAAACCTGGGCCTTTGTTTTGGCTTTTTTTCAGATCGCCTGTGTCATAAGTCTCACAAATGCCTGCGGCGATCGCTTCACTTGATTCTGGGTATTCCTGACACTGGCGAGAATTTAAGGATCTCGGAGAAGCGTTAGAATCGCTCGTGGATTATCTAATTCCCCGACTAAGCGACGAACGGGTAATGGTGCTACCCTCACCAGCGTCGGAGTGGCAGCAACTTGATCAGCTTCTGCTTGCTCGGGATGCTTAGAAACATCAACCATTTGTAAGGTGTATGGCTGCCGACTTGCCCCTTCCAACACATTCTGCAGCGTTGTGAGAATTTGTTCGGTCGCCGCCGAGGGACCAGAGACGAATAGCTTGAGTACCGTTCCCGTCGGATCGCTAGAGGCTTCTGATAGTCCTTCCGCTGATATAGTCGGTGATGAGGGTTCGGAAAGATCAAGCACTAAATCATGGCTCTCCCACAGTTGAGGAAAGCGCGATCGGTACGTTTCTAAAACCGATAAGTCAAGGCTATCTGGGTCAAAGCGCAAGCGCGTCCACTCCAAATTGCCCAGGTCGAAAATAGCGTTCAACAGCCCCTGATAGTGATAGACAAACGGATAGGCCTCGGCAGCAATATGAGCAGTTGCCGTAGCTGGGTTTTGCCAGCAATCTACAGTCGCTGTAAATGCTGGCACCAAAAAGTGCGGCGACTCAGGCAGCCCCAACTGTTCTTGCAGTGCACCACAGAGATTGAGATGCCACTGCACTTTTTTTTGATAATCGCGACAGTAAGCTAGATCTCCCCCTGGTGTAAACACCGCAATTCCTTTGAACGCAAGGGGGGGAGATTGATGCGTCGAACTCGACATCTGTACAGAACTCTAAACCCGACCTCTGAGCATTTGTGCCATTTCATTTTGCCTGGGTGACATTTCCAGGGCTGTTTCTTCAGTAATACGGCCGGTTTCATAGAGCGCATACAAGGACTGGTTCATCGTACACATGCCATCAAAGCCGCATTTTGGCATCAGCGCCTCGATCTCATCTAAGTCACCACGCATGATGTAGTCCTTAATAGCATCGGTGTTGATCATGATGTCGTGGAATGCCGCTCGTTTGCCATCAGTGGTGCGGCAAAGGCCCTGTGCAATTACAGCGACTAAGGACTCAGCCAGTGAAATGCGCACGGGCGTTTGTTGATCCGGTTCATATAAATTCAAAATCCGCTCAACGGTTTTGACTGCACTGTTGGTGTGTAAAGTACCCATCACCAAGTGACCCGTTTGCGCTGCTTTAAGCGCTGTATTCACCGTCTCTTTATCCCGCATCTCACCCACCAAGATAATGTCCGGATCTTCCCGTAAGGATGCTCTCAACGCGTTCTTAAACTCGAGAGTATGACGCCCTACTTCCCGGTGCTTAATCAGTGACTTGCGACTTTTGTGGACGAATTCGATTGGGTCTTCAATGGTGATGATGTTTTTGGTCATCTCCTTGTTGATGTAATCGAGCATCGCCGCCATAGTCGTGGATTTACCAGACCCAGTAGGTCCAGTAACCAACACGAGTCCTTTGTGATAGTGGCAAATGTCACGAAACACTCCCGGCAAGTTGAGCTGCTCCATGCTCAAGATTTTGTTTGGAATCAAGCGAATCACCAAAGCCGGCCCGGTCAACGAATCAAAGATATTGATCCGAATCCGCGAGAACTCGAACTGGCCGGCACCATCAAAGTCCAGGGTCTGCTTGAATTGTTGAATCTCCTCTGGCCGCAACACTTCGGCCAGCCAGCCGTAAAAAGCGGGTTCGTCAATGACAGGGTAGTCGGTGGTCGCAATTTGGCCGCGATCGCGAAAGCGAGGGACTTCACCAACTCCCAAGTGCACATCCGAAAATCCCTTATCAAAAGCTTCCCGACAGATTTGCTCTAACGACAGGGTTGACTTTGCTGGCGTCGTGGGTGGCGGAGGCGCGCTTCGTCTAGCAGCAGGTGCACCTGCTGCCCGAGGTGGTGGTGGTGGCGGCATGCGAGAAGGCACAGCAGGTGGACGTTGAGATTCGGCAGACATAGGACGCTTTCCGTAGATTTACAAACAGCTCACGACGGACATCGCCGATGCAGTGACAGATGCCCTTTTTCATTGAATTAGGCTTCCCCATTGTGCAACTGAATTTTCGCTCTGGGTCACTCACGACCTACTTTGTCACTACTTCTCAAAATAATTCACTCCGATTGACACAGCGAGCCGCTCTACATGCTACTTTTGTAAAGTTGTCTAAAAACGCACGCTTAGCTTTTTGGGTGTCTTTTTCAGAAGACTGCTAGGCGGAGGTTAAACCCGAAAGGAGTAAAAAATAATGCCTGTAGTTTCTTTGCCCCAGTTGCTTGAATCTGGGGTTCACTTTGGTCACCAGACTCGACGCTGGAACCCCAAGATGTCTCAGTACATCTTTACGTCACGCAATGGGGTACACATCATTGATTTGGTGCAGACCGCTCAGCTGATGGACGAGGCTTTCGCCTATGTTCGGGATGCGGCTGCTCAAGGCCAGAAGTTTCTATTTATCGGCACAAAGCGACAGTCCGCTGGCATCATTGCCCAAGAAGCAACTCGTTGCGGCGCCAACTATGTCAACCAGCGCTGGCTGGGGGGTATGTTGACTAACTGGGAAACTATTAAAACCCGTTGCGATCGCCTCAAAGAGCTAGAGAAAATGCAGGAAACGGGCGCACTGGCGCTCCGTCCTAAGAAAGAAGCTGCGGTCTTGCGTCGTGAATTGGAGAAGTTGCAGAAGTATCTGGGCGGACTCAAAACGATGCGTCGTCCCCCCGATGTCGCTCTGATTATTGATACGCGGCGGGAATACAACGCGGTTCAGGAATGTAAGAAGCTGGATATTCCAATTGTGTCGCTGCTTGACACCAATTGTGATCCAGATGACG
>CAZFWL010000598.1:0-3029 GCA_964522775.1 uncultured Halomicronema sp. | reverse complement strand
ACTGGACTTAGCGATTGGCCCATGAAGAATGATGAGCGATACAAGGCTTTTGAAGTTGACAGGTACAGGACTCATCATTAGGCCGCGCGCTCACCCCAAGGGCAACACTCTGCTCGACAAAGAAATGCTGTACGTAAATTTAACTTCGTAAAGAACTTTTGTACATTGTCGTTAAGTCAACAATTATTCTATGACGTTTACAAGCTCCCAGAGCCTCGACTGTGCTCGTTTCTAGCATTTCTTAAGATTTAATTAGCTGGATACGGAAAATAGAACTTCTCAAAAGGTGATGTGGCGTAATTATGAACCAGGATGGCTGGCAAAGTTTTGTGCTGATGCTGCAACAATTCACTCACTAGCATGGCCTCCTGCTTTCAAGCGCCCCTGTTAGTCATGTCGTCGTGGCGAAATCTTGCACAATAGGGGCAGATGCAACGCTGGATAAGGAATGGCATGTTTGGTCGCGTCGTAAGTATAGGAGTAGCGATCGCTGCTGTGAGCGCCATAGCGGCCATCACTCACCAAGTCGATTCATTGACAGCTCCTGCTAGGGTGAATTCCCTGGAGCGCTCATGGGCGGATACTTCGCCACGGTCATCAGACATTGCTTTTCTAGTAGTCGCTGGCGGTGGGGCGCCTAGCTATAACGAGATTGCGTTGGAAAAGAACGTCCGCTACTTTCAACGGACGCTGGCGCATATGGGGCAATCGATGGCGGCGGCGACGATTTTTTTCGCCAATGGGCATGACGGGCAGGCGACAATTCGTTATCTCGATCCTCGAGGGACAGAGCGGTTTAAGGTGCCAGACATTACCGGCCTGACGGGAGCTGCAACTCACGTTAATCTTCAGGCCTGGCTTGATACCTATCCTCAAACTGCCAAAGGTGAAGGAAATTGCCCGGTCTTCATGTATTTCACAGGGCACGGAGCGCTCAACTCTACTAACGATGACGACAATGCTCTGATCTTGTGGGAGGAGACTCTGATGTCGGTGCAGGATCTCGCTAGCACCTTGGATCGATGGCCGACATCTACCCCTTTCGTCACGATGATGGCGCAGTGTTATTCGGGGGCATTCGCCAATTTGATTTATGAAGGAGGCGATCCAGGTCAGCCGATCGCGCTACAAACTCGTTGTGGATTTTTTGCCACAGTCAAGACGCGACCCTCAGTAGGATGTACGCCGTTGGTCAATGAGGCCGACTATCGCGATTACAGCTCTAGTTTTTTTGCCGGACTGAGTGGCCGCGATCGCCTAGGCGAGTTGGTTGTGAGTGCTGACTATGACGGGAACGGTACTGTTTCCTATGCTGAAGCTCATGCTTTTGCCAAAGTGGATGGCGAGACGCCTGACTGGCCTATTTCGACTTCTGAAGCTTGGCTGCAGCGTCAGGCTTCAAACGCTGATGCAGTAGCGATTCTAGCGATGCCGATGCAGTCTTGGCTAGAGCTAGCTCGGCCAGAGCAAAAGGTTGTCATCACCTCCCTGGCGAAGGAATTGGACTATTCTTTAACGGCATCCTTTGATGAACTTTTGGTGCCAGAAGCACGCTGGATGAGTGCGCCGCAGGAGGTGCTGACGGCTTACTATCAACGGCTGCGGATGGAACTGTTAAACGTCGGCATGGAACAAAGCATCCGCAATCAGGGGGACGCGAACGCGATCGCAGCCCTCGATAAATTATTAGCTTGCGAAGCCAGTACTTGGTAACAGGGAGCGGGACACCCACACATCGCTGCGCTCCCTTAATGCGTCTATTTCACATGAATGATGAAAGCGATCGCTGCTGTCGCACATCAGCCGTATTGACCAAACTATCGCGGGGCCAGTCCAATTGATGTTGCGTTTCTGCGGAGACCACAGTCACTTCTGAAGCTGGCGTCTCGGGAGTGGGGGGCGGCGAGGGTGGAGACTTGGCTGGCTGTGATGAGGCAACCAGGGGCTGATCAGGATTATAGGTTTCGAGTTTGGGCACAGTAGCGACTGGCGTATCTTTGCTAGCTGATAACGGTGCTGCCACTGGTGGGCGCTGGCTGGCTGTGAGGCGATATCGTTTGTCAGATTTAGCGACGCGCGATCGCTGGGGACGCCGCTTTTTAGGACGTCGTGGCATCTTAAGCAAGATTGAGAGGAGCCAACACCCGCTTGCGCAGCTGGCCACTAAGGCCACCATGGTCCAGATTGATAATCCGTTGATGCTTTGAACATCGGTCTCTTCGATGGCTGCTGGGGCCGTCACTTGAGCCTCTGGGCTTGTAACGGGGGCTGCTGATTCCTCGCTGCTGCCATTCACCCGTTCATGGGGATAGGGTGTTGTGGGCGCTGCGGCGCTAGGCTGATCAGGAGCATTGTGAGTCAATTGGCCAAACGCGAGCAGCGCGATCGCTAATAACCCTAACCAAATTCCCCCTAGCACCATCAAGGGACGATACGCCGTTAGTTGCCGCCACAAATGCTGTTGGCGAAACAGTCGGTGTTGCACTGATGCAGGCGATCGACGCATTGAAGGAGGGACAGGGGCAGGCATATTGACTGTCCTAAAATCGTTACTCGTTATTGTATGAACTCAACTCTGAATCGACCAGAGAACACACGATTCTCCATATGCCGAGGTATGTGTGGCTGCTAGGTTTTGCCAGATGCGATGAACTTTCTTCTCATCCATCCCCACCAGCTGAAAGCTGACAATTTTCTACATATACAGGCGAAAATATGTTAAACAGCAGGTGTCCGAATGCTGCACGTTTTTAATAACGGATACGGGGATCGACATAGGCATTCAAAATGTCGATCGCAATACTGACAAAGGCCACAATCATGGCGAAAAAAACCATCAGGCCCTGTACGACAGGATAATCCCGTTGAGAAATGGCTTCATACAAGCGGTTAGCCAGCCCCGGCCATGAAAAAGTCACTTCTGTCAGCACCGCGCCTCCCAGGAGAGAGGCGTACGTCAGTCCTAGCACTGTTACTACTGGAAGCAGCGCATTTTTCAGAGCATGGGCGATGATGAGGCGTACTTCAGG
>CAZFWL010000597.1:0-3035 GCA_964522775.1 uncultured Halomicronema sp. | reverse complement strand
CCCGGTATCCCTTTCAACGACGCGTTTCGCTTCACCCGCGTTCAAACCAAAGTGATGACGCCGCTTGTCCCGCTGTTACTGTTAGGACATCTTTTCCAGTTCTTGCCAGTTCAATGGGAAGCCGTACTATTAGCGATTTGGGCAGCTAATTTTGTCCTGTTTGCTTTACGTAAGGTAGTGCAAGCATACCCCGACGATATTGGCGACAAAAGCGTCTTTGCTTATCTCGAACAACAGCGACAATCAACCGCTGCAGGCGCTTCTTGAGCAAGCTAAATACCTGATTGGTCTGAGTCCACTGTCTTAAAGTCAGGCGGCAGTAGCTTTTGCGATCGCGTAGTACCCGCGGGGCTTATCTCGGGCATTCTAACCTCAGGGTTAAGACCGACAAAGGGAGCATCGCGTTGTCGCAAGAAAGCATACTGTGGTTTGCTTGGAGCCAAATTCCCGGCTTAGGGCCAGTTTTGCAAAAGCGCCTGGCGCAGCATTTTGGGTCCTTGGCAGTGGCGTGGGATGCCCCCCCTGACGAGCTCATGGCGGTAGATGGCATCGGCCTAAAGCTAGCTTGGGTGATCGCTGAGCACCGCCCCCAGCTAAACCTAGAGACACTGCGTCCCATTACCGATCACTTCATCACGCCAGCCGACGCGGCCTATCCCGACCTCCTCTACGAAATTCCTGATCCGCCCCCCATCCTTTATTACCAGGGCGATTTAGAGCTATTAGCTGCCTGTCAATATCGTCCAGCTGTCGGCATCGTCGGTACTCGCAACCCTTCCGACTATGGCAAACGGTGGACTCGTCGCCTCACAAAAACCCTATGTCGGGCTGGTTTTGTAATCATCTCTGGGTTGGCTGATGGCATTGATCGCATTGCCCATGACAGTTGCTTAGAGGCTGAGGGCCAAACGATCGCCGTTTTGGGTACGGGCGTTGACGTGGTGTATCCCTATCGCAACCGCGACTTATATCGGACGATTGGGCAATCTGGGCTGCTGCTAAGTGAGTATCCGCCTGGCACCCAGCCCGAAAAGGTTCATTTTCCCCAGCGCAATCGCATCATTGCAGGGTTGAGCCGAGCCACCCTGGTGACCGAAGCCCCCCGCAAGTCTGGTGCCCTGATCACCGCTAAGTTAGCGAACGACTACGGTCGCGACGTGTTTGCCCTACCGGGCTCCCTCGATAATGTTCGCGGTCATGGCTGTCTGGATATTTTGAGCCAGGGTGCCCAAATGATCTTGCGCGAGGATACGCTGGTGCAAGCGTTGGGAGCAATTCCTGTCGAGCCGCCGCTGCCAACTGCTCCGGTTCCCCAACCAGATTTGCCGCCACCCTTGTTGACCGTATTCCAAGCGGTAACTCCAGAATCGCGATCGCTGGACGTGATCGTCCAACAGGTCAGCGATCTATCCACAGGCGATATTCTCAGCGCCCTGATGCAGCTAGAACTCATGGGGCTAATCAGCAGCATACCGGGCACGCAGCAATATCAACTGGTAGCGGGCTAAGATTTCAGCCCAGAGTCTCGCTGCGGCAAGTCCATAGTCCGTTACATCGAGTCGCATCCAGCGATCGCCTCTTTTACACTAGCGAACAAGCCCTGTTGCCGCTCAGCCCCTCTTTCTGCATGAACAGAACATGACTCAGACCGCCCACTACGCCCAACCACCACTAGACTTTCTGTCCCCAAATTTCGATCCTAAAGTTCTGTGGATGATGAAAACGGCGCTGCCATTCTGGATGCGCTGGAAAAGCAGTGTGAAGACCCTCAATATTCAAGGGGCGGAGGGGCTCATTGACCTATTTCATCAATTTGCGGATCAAAAGTCCCGCTTTCTCATCGCCTTTCGTCATCCCAGCCCCGACGATGCCTATTGCTTGATGAACCTGCTGTGGAACCAACTGCCGAAAATTAGCCGTGAGTTAGGGAAACCGCTGCCACGAACGTCCCACGTTCATTTCATTTACGATCGCGGCATCCCTCTCTGGGCGGGCGACTGGATTGGGGGCCTATATTCGCGATTGGGTGGCACCTCAATTCAGCGGGGCAAAGTCGATCGCCAGGGCCTGAAATCTGCCCGCAACTTATTCGCAAATGGTCAGTTCCCAATGGCGGCGGCTCCCGAAGGCGCGAATAACGGCCATAGCGAAATCGTGAGTCCGTTTGAGCCAGGAATTGCTCAGATGGGATTTTGGTGTGCTGATGATTTACAGAAAGCCCAACGCTCGGAATCTGTCTTCATCGTCCCCCTGGGGATTCAATACTTTTATCAGGATGCGCCTTGGCAACCGTTGGCCGATTTGCTCGCCCAACTAGAGCAAGAAGTCGGGATTAAACCGGCGGCAGTTGCTTTGCCGAGTGCACCAGAGGCGATCGCGCAATCCCTTTATCCTCGACTGGTACAGCTAGGCTGGCGACTGCTGGCCATTATGGAATCCTATTACAGCGATTTTTTCGAAGCGTCGTTTATGCCTGCCGAAACGGCAATTGACCAATCAGCCAATGAACTGGCTTCTCGCCTGAATCGCCTATTAAACGCGGCTTTACAAACCGCCGAATCATTTTTCCAAATTCCTGCTCAGGGCACCGTCATCGATCGCTGCCGCAAAATTGAACAAGCGGGTTGGGACTGGATTTATCGGGAAGATTTGCGCCCTGAGAAAGCTCTCTCGCCCGTCGAGCGGGGGCTCGCCGATCGCATCGCTGAAGAAGCGACTTTGCGGATGTGGCATATGCGCTTAGTCGAGAGCTTTGTCGCCGTCACTGGCGAGTATGTACAGGCCAAGCCTTCAGTTGAGCGCTTTGCCGAAACCCTTCTACTCGTGCAAGACACCATTGCCCGCATCAAAGGTGAAAATCCTTTCCCGCGACCAACATTGGGCGACCAGATCGCGTATCTAGCAGTCGGGGAGCCTTTATCAGTGAGCGATCGCTGGCCCCATTACAAAAATAATCGTCGTCAGGCGATCGCTGACTTAACGACCGATCTACAAACAGCGGTGCAGGCTCTCATCACTTCTGAGAAACCGACGCC
>CAZFWL010000596.1:0-3044 GCA_964522775.1 uncultured Halomicronema sp. | reverse complement strand
GGAGCTCGTGGCCAGGTGGTTGCCCGGTCTGAATGTGATGGCTTTGGTATGGCCGCCATTCACCGCAGCGCCGCTAGGTAACCGCGACTCAATGGGCTCCCGATTGGCCGTATACCGTTGTCTTTGGTTCTGGGAATATATGGATTTTGCGCCCGCTCTCCCGACCTTTTTTGTCACCTTACGCGAGGGGGTCGAAGCGGCCCTAGTGGTCGGCATCGTCTTGGCCTGCCTCGGCAAGGCTCAGCAAAGTCAGCTCAACCGTTGGGTTTACCTGGGCATTGGAGCAGGATTGTTGGGCAGCCTACTGACGGGCGTTTTGATTTTCAACAGTGTGGCGCGGGCGCAGCAGGCGCTACCGACGTTAGAACCCATTATCGAGCCGTTGTTTGACAGTCTATTTTGCGCGATCGCGATCGTGATGTTGAGCTGGATGCTGCTGTGGATGACACGACAGGCGCGATCGCTCAAGGGTGATATCGAGGGCAATGTGATTGCCGCTCTGGAAGAGGATGACGCGGCAGGTATCACGATTTTTAGTTTGGTCTGCATTGCCGTCTTGCGCGAAGGCATTGAAACGGTGCTGTTTATTTTCACCAGCGTGCAGCAGAGCGTTACCGCGGCGATCGGTGCTGCTGGGGGCTTGCTGGGGGCGACCCTGATCGGCTTGGCCTTATTCAAATGGGGCGTGCGCATCAACTTGAAAGTGTTTTTTCAAGTGATGGGTGTGCTGCTGATTTTGATCGTGGGGGGCCTGGTAATTTCCTTTTTCCGCAACTTAGATGCCGCGTTTCTCGCCATCAGCAACTTTGACCCCGTGAATGCCGATCTCTGCATTTCGCAAGCCTCCTGTATTTTGGGGCCGCAACTGTGGGATGCCCGCGCCATTTTGCCCGACAAGCAGTTTCCGGGGATCCTGCTCAAGACCCTGTTGGGCTATCGCGAACAGCTCTTTGCGGGGCAACTGCTGGCCTATATCGCCTTTCTCATTACCATCGGCGGCACCTACTTCCGCAGTTTGGGGGTCGGGCCAGCCGCGCAAAAGTCACCCTCTAGTTAGGGCCCACCTCAACCTTCGCTATGGCTGTTTTATTGCCCGCGATCGTGCCGGTGGCCTTGATTATTTTGGTCGGGTTCATCGCTGGGCGGACTTTGGGCCTGGATCGCCGCACCCTCTCGCGACTCAGTCTCTATGTATTGCTCCCGGCGCTCATTGCCAGTAGCCTCTACGGCATTACGCTTACTGCCGAGCGGGCGCTGCTGATTGTCCTAGGGTTCTTCGGGGCCTCGGCATTGCTATACGGTCTGGTATATAGCCTGTGTCGCCTAATCCAAGCCCACCCACTGCAACAAAAAACGCTCCTCGCGACAACGCTGTTTTCCAACACCGGCAATTTGGGGCTGCCATTTATCACCTTTGCCCTCGGCCAAACCGGGTTAGAGCGGGCGATCGTCTACCTCGTCAGCAGCAGCATTTTGCTCACCACCGTGGGGCCAACGTTGCTAAAAGGGCAGGGGTTAACCACGGGACTCAAAACCACGCTGAAGCTGCCGGTATTTTGGGCGATGGTCGCGGGCCTCGGCTTACAGATGCTCGCCATTACGTTGCCGCTGCGACTGGATGAAGGACTTGATCTCCTTGGGGGTGCGGCGATTCCTGTGGCGCTAATTACTCTGGGCATGCAGCTGGCCAAGACCCAGTTTTATCTAGATCGCCCGGTGGTGGTCGCCGCCGGGTTACGCCTCGTTTTAGGGCCGACAATTGCGCTTCTGATTGGTAGTGTGATTGGTCTACAAGGTCAAGATTTGCAGGTGCTGGTGTTGCAAGGGGCCATGCCCACGGCAGTGAATACCTTTATTTGGGTGACGGAGTTTGGTGGCGATGCCGACTTAGTGGCGCGGGCGATCGTCCTTTCCACCCTGCTGAGCTTCGTTACCCTGCCCAGCATTTTGTGGGCGTTGCTGACCTTTACATGAATGAGGTTTCCCAACCCAAAACTAATCCCGAGGGTCGCGAGACTCAGCGATCGGCATTGAGGCCAGACCCATCTCGAAAATGCCTGCTCAGCCTCCGAATTTTATTGATTTTGCTTCTGAAGGTGCGGGGTAGACTAAAGCAAGCTGCGGTATAAAAATCATCAATGAGCAACCACGCTGAGTTTGACGTGTTTCTGGCCCACCACAGTGGCGATAAGCCTTTGGTGAGACAAATTTCCGCCAAACTCAAGGCCCAGGGACTGAAACCCTGGATTGATGAAGAGCAGATCCCGCCAGGGAGATCGTTTCAAGATGCCATTCAGCAGGCTATCCCCATTGCTAAAACCGCCGCCATTATTCTTGGTACCGAGGGCCTTGGGCGGTGGCAAGATTGGGAAATCAAGGCCATCTTTACCCTATGCGTGACGAATCAGAAAATTGTCATCCCGGTCTTGCTACCAGGAGTGAAAGAAGTCCCGGAGAAACTGCTCTTCCTGAGAGAGCTACGCTGGATCAATTTTGATAGCACGGATGATGCCAAGGCGCTGGATTTGCTGCTCTGGGGCATTACCGGCCAAAGACCGAGAAAGGACTTGTCAGATGACATCAAAACTAGCGACAAGACCGTTAACGCGCAGCCAAGTTCCTTTGATGCGGATACTCTATTCAATCAAGCGCTCACTCAAGATGAACTAAAAAATTATGCAGCGGCCATTGAACTCTACAGCCGTGTGATCGCGCTGAAACCTGACGATGCGGATGTTTATATCAATCGCGGGAATGCTCGCGGTGCTTTAGGGGATACCGAAGGGGAGATCGCGGACTATGACCGGGCCCTCCAAATTGACCCTGACGATGTGGATGCTTATTACAATCGCGGGATTGCTCGCTACGCTTTAGGAGACACCGCAGGGGCGACCGCGGACTACGACCGCGCAATTCAAATTGACTCTGACGATGCGGATGTTTATACAATCGCGGGGTGGCTCGTGGTGCTTTAGGGGATACCGAAGGGGAGATCGCGGACTACGACCGCGCAATTCAAATTGACCCAGAATACGTGGATGCTT
>CAZFWL010000595.1:0-3048 GCA_964522775.1 uncultured Halomicronema sp. | reverse complement strand
AGGTAAACTGACCGTCAGGATCATGTAAGGATACGAGATCGCTCATGTTTTCGGTGACGAGCCGTAGGCGCTCTTCACTATGTCTCAGCGCCGCTTCAGCTTGTTTAAGCTCAGTGATGTCACGTCCCACCGACTGAATTTCGACGAGTTGTCCAATATCATCAAAGACCCCCTCATTGAGCCACTGGGTCCAGCCGATTTCCCCCCCGGCGCGAACATCTCGAGTTTCAATCAAGCAACGAGGGCTGGTGGGCGTGAGGTGCGCTAACTGCGAAAAGAAGTTGCGTTCAATATCTTCAGGGTTAGCAAGTTTTTGCCACTGTCGGTCGATAACTTGATTAGGAGCCAGTCCTAATGCTTCGCATAAAGCGTCGTTGGCAAATGTAATGGTGGTGTCGGGCAGCGATCTCAAAATGAAATCCGTCTGGGCCTCGACGACTTGCCGATAGCGGACTTCGCTCTCTTGCAAGGCCAATTCCGCTTGCTTGCGATCGCTAATGTCTGTAATGAAGCCTTCTAAATGGTGTAACTGGCCGCCGTCGTCCCAAATGCCTTGACCACGTTCCCATACCCATTTGATGGCTCCGGTGCGAGTGACGAGGCGATATTCACATTCGTAGGAGGCTTGCCGCTGTAGGGCTTGCTGGACCTGGTTCCACACCCGCGCGCGATCGTGGCGATGGATCTGTTCACCCAGGGTGATGTGCCCCTCCAGGTAATTTACGACGGCATGCCCCGTAATGTCAGTTACTCCCTGACTCACAAACTGTACGGGATATTCCGGCTGATTGGCGACCCGATAGACAAAGCCCGGCAGATTGCTGATCAGGGTGTTGAGGCGACGCTCGCTCGTTTGCAGCGCAATTTCGGCTTGTTTGCGATCGCTAATATCCATCACCAGCGAATCCCACACAATATCGCCATTGGCCTGCAGTTCTGGCCGCCCCGCCGCCGCGAGCCATTTGGTCTGACCCGAGGGCGTGATAATGCGCCACTGCCACAACCAGGGCTCTAGCGTTTGTGCCGATTGCTCAACGGAACGCACCAATGCACTGAGGTCGTCAGGATGTACGATTTCGTGCAGCCGTTGGCAGTTTTCTTGTGCTACTTCGGCTGTGATTTCCCAAATGTCGTAGCAGCCCGCGCTCATGTAAGTCACCGCATCGGTGCCATCGACATGCCGCACGTATTGAAAAATCGCCCCTGGCAAATTGGCCGCTGTATTGCGAAAGCGCTGTTCCGTGTCACGCAGCGCCGCTTCGATTGCCATGCGCTCAGTAATATCGATAATCAAGCCATTCCAAATGACATCACCATTCGCTTGCTGTTCGGGCCGCCCAATACTCTGTAGCCATTTGATCTGACCATCCGCCAGCACCACCCGATATTGCGCTTGCCACACCTGTAACGTGTAATACGACTGCTGGATTGATCGCTGTAGGGCTTCGAGATCGTCAGGATATATACAATCCCAAACTAATTGGGGATTGGCTAAGGCCTGCTCGGGCGTAAAGCCATAGATATCGGTAAAGCCAAAACTGAGGTAAGTGAAGCCTTCAGAGCCGTCAGGACTGCGTCGATAACCGTACAGGATGCCGGGCAGGTTGCTGGATAACTGTTGAAAGCGAGCTTCGCTTTGGCGCCGGGCGATTGCCGCTGACTTGCGTTCAGTAATATCAAATATCAGACCGTCCCAGATAATGTCGCCATTGTCTTGAGCTTGCGGCTGAGCCGATACCTGTAGCCATTTTTCTTCGCTTTCTGCCGGTTGAATACGCCACTCCGCTGTCCATGGGGTCAACGTCCGAGCCGATCGCAATAGAGCATGCCGTAATTGCTGCGCATCGCTCGGATGCACCCGCTGCCACCATTGGCCCACATCCGAGATCGCTGACTCTGCCGCAACGCCCCACACTTCGGCACAACGAGAACTGGCATAGAGCAGTGATTCGGTGCCATTACTGCGCAGCAAATACTGGAAGATCACACCGGGGGTATTATCCGTGAGCGTTTGCAAGCGGTTTTCGGTTTGCTGCCGCCGCTTGAGCGCTTGGCGTAGGGAGTAATTCCAGAATGCAACGACGACTAAGCCCACGATGGGCAAATAAATCAAGGCGTCCCACAGCACTTGTTTGAGGATGGCTGCCAAGCTCTCATCTGGTGGCGTCAGCCACTGTGGCTCGGCTGGGTCATCAGACGAGTCAGGATCTGCTTGTAGTTGTTTCAAAGGCTCAGCGATCGCCGCAAGCAATTCTCCATGCTGACCACCTGCCGTCATCAAATATTGCTGTGAGGGATACATCAACAGCTCCGATGCCACAGCCCCCGCACCCCTGCTCTCTGGCTCCGCGATCGCCCCCAGAACATCGATCCAAACATCCGCCGATTCCCGATTAGCACCCCCAAATGCCTTCGGCGCGTTTTGATCAATGCCCACTCGGATAGTGACGGCATCAGCCTGGAAGGTATTCTGATGTGTCTCAGCCCCGGCTCCGGCGCTGAGAATCGCGACACTGCTGCTGAGTGCGATCGCCCAATGCTTCATGGTTCAATTCGCAAATCCCATAAATACTGCAGCCTTTGGCAAAGCATTTCGATGCCATACCAACAACTGTAAAGATAAGAGGCTATGCCTAATTGGCATCCGTTGCATTAGCGCTTTAAGGTTGAAGAATCCGCGTGATCTAACGAAACGCCTCGATGGGCTTAGCATACCCTTCGATACATGAACCCTACTTATATGCCTTCAGTAAATTAAAAACAGCAAGGTTCTTAGGGTAGAAACCTTCAGCATGGCTCAGAAAGAGGTTGCACAACAGTCTGGGATGAGCACTCCAGTACTGCCTCAACATGCGCTAATTCAGGGCCAACTAAAACGGTTTTACAAGTGAGAAATCTGGTCAATGACTGCTGTGTTGAAAACTAGTCAATGACACTTTGCCAGCAATCCAAACCCTTGTCAGAGCACGATGACATAGCCTTGGAGGAAGGGGCCAAGATGGTGGCTTGTGAATCTGTCGTCGGGTGATAATTGAGAGCTGGGCAGCC
>CAZFWL010000594.1:0-3051 GCA_964522775.1 uncultured Halomicronema sp. | reverse complement strand
CATTCCCATCGGCCTGAAGGACAACCTCTGTACCCAAGGCGTTCGTACCACTTGTGCCTCCAAAGTGCTGGAAAACTTTGTGCCGCCTTACGAATCAACTGTCACCCAGCGGTTAGCTGAGGCTGGGACCATCGCCCTTGGCAAAACCAACCTGGATGAGTTTGCCATGGGCAGCTCGACCGAAAACTCGGCCTATCAAGTCACTGGCAACCCTTGGGATCCTAGTCGGGTACCCGGGGGATCTTCGGGCGGATCCGCAGCAGCAGTGGCGGCAGATGAATGTCCCGTGGCGCTGGGTTCCGACACTGGGGGTTCCATCCGCCAACCGGCTTCCCTGTGCGGGGTCGTGGGTCTGAAGCCGACCTACGGCTTGGTGTCTCGCTATGGCCTGGTAGCCTACGCCTCATCCCTCGACCAAATCGGCCCCCTCAGCCGCACCGTCGAAGATGCGGCGATTGTGCTGCAAGCGATCGCGGGCCATGACCCGAAAGATTCCACCAGCCTCAATGTGGAAATTCCCGATTACACCCAGAACCTGAAGCCAGGGCTGGATTGCAAAGGTCGCACCATCGGCATCATTCAAGAAACGTTTGGCGAAGGGTTGGATCCGGTAGTGGATGAAGCGGTCAAGGCGGCGATCTCGCAATACGAGGCCCTTGGTGCTACGGTCAAAACCCTTTCCCTGCCACGTTTCCGCTATGGCCTGCCCAGCTACTACATCATTGCCCCGTCGGAGGCCTCGTCCAACCTGGCCCGCTACGACGGCGTGAAGTATGGTGCGCGGGCTGAAGAAGGCAATCTCGTCTCGATGTACACCAAAACGCGGGCCGCGGGCTTTGGCGAAGAGGTCAAGCGCCGTATCATGATTGGCACCTACGCGCTGTCGGCAGGCTATTACGATGCCTATTATCTGAAAGCGCAAAAGGTGCGCACCTTGATCAAGCAAGACTTTGAAGCCGCCTTTCAGGAAGTGGATGCACTGGTATGCCCGACATCGCCAACGACAGCCTTTACTGCTGGCTCTAAAGTAGACGACCCAATCAGCATGTACCTGTCTGACCTGATGACCATTCCCGTCAACCTGGCGGGACTGCCCGGCATCAGCATTCCCTGTGGGTTCGATGCCGAAGGGCTGCCCATTGGCCTGCAACTCATCGGCAATGTGCTGCAAGAGCAGACACTGTTTGAGATGGCCTATGTCTACGAGCAAGCCACCGACTGGCATACCAAAACTCCGAACTTGGGCTAATGAGCTGGTTCGCTAGGGGACGCGTCCCTATGGACTTTTCTAAGGCACTCGCAGCAATTCAGCCTCAAGGGACGCGTCCCCTTAAGGCTGGTCTGATCCATTTGTGTGGTTCGAGTACAGATCGTCCATTGGTTGCCAGCTTGAGATAATCATTAAACAGTAGACCTTCGGAATGGCTAAACCGTGACTTCTTCTGAACTGCGGGAACTCTATCCCCCCATTGAGCCCGATCACACTCATTTTCTGCCCGTTTCTGAGCGCCATACCCTCTACGTCGAAGCCTCGGGAAATCCTAACGGCAAGCCAGTAATTTTTTTGCATGGCGGGCCGGGGGGTGGCACCGTGCCTCTCTATCGCCAGTTTTTTGATCCGCAAAAATGGCGCATCATTTTGTTCGATCAGCGAGGCTGCGGTCGCAGTCGGCCCCATGCTGAACTCGTTGAGAATACGACGTGGCATTTGGTCGAAGATATCGAGACCATTCGCGAGCATTTTGGCATTGACGCTTGGGTCGTCTTTGGCGGCAGTTGGGGCAGCACCCTGGCACTGGCCTATGCCCAAGCCCATCCAGATCGCTGTCAAGGTTTGATTTTGCGGGGCATCTTTACCCTGCGGCCCGAAGAGATTCAGTGGTTTTATCAATCCGGGGCCAGCTATATATTCCCCGATGCTTGGGAAACGTATCTCGCACCCATTCCCCCCGAGGAGCGAGATGATTTGCTGTCGGCTTACTACCAACGCTTGACCGATGCCGATCCGCAAGTGCGGCTAGAAGCAGCCCGCGCCTGGTCCATCTGGGAAGCCAGCACAAGCAAGCTAATTCCCGATACAGCTCTGATGGAACGGTTTGGCGAGGCGGAGTTTGCGATCGCCTTTGCGCGCATCGAATGCCACTACTTTATGAACAACGGTTTCTTTGAGCAGCCGGACCAATTAATTGCCCAGGCCGATCGCTTGCGATCCATTCCCGGCGTCATCGTGCAGGGACGTTACGACGTTGTCTGTCCGATGAAAACAGCTTGGGAACTCCATCGCGTGTGGCCCGAGGCCGAATTCACCGTGGTGCACGAGGCCGGACATTCCGCCACGGAACCCGGCATCGTTGATGCTTTGATTCGGGCTAGCGATCGCTTCGCCGACCTGTAACGTTGTCCAGAATCGTGCTCACGGGATCTGTCACTTTCCATCGGTAGAACGCTTTCGCCCGTGGCGACAGCCCTGTAGGATCACAATTGTTGAGTCAAGAATCGTCAGTGGATGCCATGAAAACGCTGTCTGTGAATGCGATCGCCCGACGCATTTTGGTGGGAGTCATGCTTGCCATCACAGTGTGGGTGGTCGGTATGCCCCCAGTCCACGCCGAGAGCTACGATCGGCAGAGCCTCCGCTACGCTGACTTTGCTAATCGCGATTTCCGGGGCGATGATTTTACCCGGGCCGATCTGGCCAATGCGAACTTGCAAGGAGCCGATTTTCGGGGGGCGCGGTTGTTTGACACGACTTTGAGTCAAGCCAATATGACCGACACCAATATGACTGGGGCAACCCTGGATGGCGCTCGATTTATTCGCACTAATCTGACCAATGCCATTCTTGAAGGCGCGTATGCCTTTGATACTGACTTCAGCGGCGCAATCATTGAGGGGGCTGATTTTACGGACGTGTTGCTAGCTCCCAAGACCAACAACAAACTGTGCGAGGTGGCGACGGGTACTAATCCGGTCACCGGCCGCAACACCCGTGACACGTTGTATTGTCCCTAAGCAACAGACATTCGTGGCTTTGGGGCGATCGCTGCACTT
>CAZFWL010000593.1:0-3059 GCA_964522775.1 uncultured Halomicronema sp. | reverse complement strand
ATGAGCGCATTCGGGGCCTCGATGCCGGGGCCGATGATCACCTCACCAAACCCCTTAACCTGGAGGAAATGCACGCGCGGGTGCGGGCGCTACTGCGTCGAGGAGAGGTCGCGCCCGAAACTATTTTGCAGGCTAGCGCTTTGCAACTCGACCCGGTGAGCTGTCAGGTGACCTATGGCGACCAGTTACTCAAACTAACGCCGAAGGAATACAGCCTGCTGGAACTGTTCATGCGCAGCCCCAACCGAGTATTCAGTCGATCTCGCCTGATTGAGCATCTCTGGACATTTGATGATCCGCCGCTGGAAGACAGCGTGAAAGCCCACATTAAAGGACTGCGCCGCAAGCTCAAGGTGGCAGGTGCCGTTGACTGGATCGATAACGTCTATGGCATTGGCTATCGTTTTACGCCCCAAGTCGTACCGGAGTCGTTAGAGACCACTGCTACGGATGCAGCCCAGGCGGTCATAGCCCCTCCGGTTACACCAGCACCTGCTGTTGAGGCCGCTCCCCCACCGCCTGTCGAGGCTGTCTTCAAAGAATCGATGGCGGGACTCTGGGAGAAGTACCAGGGGTTAATGAGCGATCGCGTTGAGGCCCTCACCCAGGCCGTTGATGCTATTCAAGCCAATGCCCTCAATGACGAGATTTTAGCCAGCGCAGCAACGGCCGCCCACAAGCTCGCGGGCGTCCTCGGCATGTTTGAACTCGACGAAGGATCTGACCTGGCTCGAGAGCTGGAGACGCGTTTAGAAACCGCCCAGACCGAGGTGCTAAACACGGTTCCAGCCTTGGTGGCGCAGTTAGTCGAGATGATGCAGCTGGCCCCGGCTGCAACCGCTGTCCCCCCGCAGATCGAGGCGAGCTACACGCTCCTCATTTCCCCCGATACGGCCCTGGTAGAAGACTTGGCGGTATTGGGAGCAGCCACCCAATCCTCCTGGCAATCAGTGGGGACGATCGCGGAAGCTGAGACCCTCATTCAGCAATCGCCTCCCAACCTTGTCATTATCGATATCGCTGCCGCTTCTTTATGGACGGCCACGGTCGATTTTGTGCAGCGATTGTCAGCGCAGGCTCCGGCCATTCCCACCCTGGCCCTCACGACCACCGATAGCCTGATCGATCGCGTGGCGATCGCCCAAGCCGGGTTGCAACAGCTCATCATCAAACCGGTGAACCCTGAGCAGGTTTGGGCCGTCGCGACCCAGGTTAGGCAGCAGAGTCAGCAGTTGACAGCTCAAATCCTGGTAGTCGATGACGACCCGCTGATTCACAAAGCCCTTCGCCCCCTGTTGGAACCATGGGGGTTGGGCGTGATGGGGCTAGAGAACCCGGATCGCTTTTGGGAAGTCTTGGCCGCCACCCAACCCGATCTATTGATTCTGGATGTCGAAATGCCGAGCTTCAGCGGCATTGAACTCTGTCAGGCAGTACGCACCGATCCGGATTGGCAAAACTTACCCATTTTGTTTTTGACTTCTCACCGCGATGCCCAGACGGTGCAGGCCGTCTTTCGCGCCGGGGCCGATGACTTTATCGCGAAGCCCATTGTCGGACCCGAGTTGCTGACTCGCATTCTGAACCGACTGGAGCGCAACCGATTACTGCAACGGCGATCGCACCAAGACACCGTTACCGGACTGCCCAATTATCCGCACTCTCAACAAGCGTTGTCCCAGCTATTCGAAACCGCCCAACGCAACTCGACACCCGCAACGTTGGCGCTGATCCGAATTTGGGAGTTTGAGGCGATCGCCCACCAATATGGTCAAGACGCTAAGCACGCGATTTTGCAAACCTGGGGGCAGTGCTTTCAGGCGTTTGCTAACACTTTGGGACCAGTTGGATATTGGGGCAGTGGCGAATTTGTAATTGGGCTCCCCACAACTCAAGCGATCGCCCTGGAAACCCTGGCCCCACTGCTGCAAATGCTCCGCCGCCAAATCATTACCCTAGCGTCGGGGGAGCGGCTACAGCCCACCATCGAGAGCAGTGCAGCCGAATATCCCACCGATGGCCAAACACTGCCGGTCTTGTATCGAGGGGCGATCGCACGCCTAACTTGACGTTATCGAGATTTGAAAACGCAATGGGCGATCTTATTGCTTTGCTGTTTTGGGGCAACTGCGTTTACGACCCCTCGCTTTTCTCCTGGCTCCACACATACTCCTCGCAGACCTTACAGGCTGAGATAAAGGGCTCGCGGTCGGCATTCTTAAACAAAGGGTGGTAGCGAAAGCGGTTGCAGCACAGGGCTAGCCAGTCGCGCCAGGTGCCGCCGCGCCACAGGCGCACGGTGCGGTCAGAACTGCCACTGACAATCGATTGGCCATCGGGGCTAAAGGCCACCGACCAAACGGAGTCTTCATGGCCCTGGAAGGGCTCGCCGATGGGGTTTCCGTCTAAATCCCACAGGCGCACGGTGCGGTCATCACTGCCACTGACAATCGATTGGCCATCGGGGCTAAAGGCCACCGACCAAACGGAGGATTCATGGCCCTGGAACTGACCAGATTCTCTAGCGGTGTTGAAAACCTTTTTTAACCCAGAATAGACTGGAGCAATGATCTTTCCTTGCAGTCGTTTGTCGTTCTCGCCGGTGTTTTGTATCGCTAACGCACTGGCTTCGTGGGGGCGCACATTTACCAGGTTCATCACCTTGAGCGCCTGTTCCCTCAGTTCTGCCTTCGCAATCACCCGCTCTAAAAAAGCCACCTGCTCAACTTCCTGCTCATCGCTGCGCTCGTAGAATTTTTGACTGCTGGGGCTAAACTCAGGTTGCAATACCCGCCACTGTTCCCGCACTTCGGCGAGCAGGCCCCCTTGCAGCAGGTACTTTTCATCCCGCCCTTTGGCATTCCATTCCTTTTCGGCATCCCGCACCCGCTGCATCAGGCGGCGGCGATCTCGATCTTGCGGTCGATGGCCGCGGCTTTCTAGAGATTACATTACCCTCTGGTGAGCCCGCGTTCACACGAGACGGGAAGTTGACTCGGAGCGCCGATGGTGAAGTGGTCACCAGCGAAGGCTATCCATTGGCGGACGGCATTGTCATT
>CAZFWL010000592.1:0-3061 GCA_964522775.1 uncultured Halomicronema sp. | reverse complement strand
CCCGCGAGGGCGATCGCCTGCACCAGCACGCCACCCAGGGCGAGATACCAAATCCAAGGGGGCACCGGAAAAGCTGCTAACAGTAGCCCAATGGACAAATACAGTAGGGTCGTAATCACTAGCCAGAGCCAAGGGACGCCCCCGGAGTCTCGACGAGTTTTAGAACGACGGTGACGCCGCCAGCCGGGCGGTCTGAGACGTTGACGCGGAGAAGGAGTCATACCTGTAGGGGACGGGTGCCCAAGCAATTAAGAAACCGTGATACAGCATTTTTGCCGCTAGTGAAGCGCACACCACACCCTGAAGTTCTAAATGCCAGAATCATTCTGACGTTCACCCAACAAAAAATGCTGTCAGACTTACTCAGACTACATTCATAAAGACGGTCTAAGCTGAGACTCAGTATACAAGTTGTCTGATCCCCAGCATGAATTCTTTCCCCGCCTCTGCCCCCACCTTGCGCCGTCGGCGTACCTATCGCCAAGTGCTGGGACTATTGTCAGGGCTGGCCTTAGTCCTCATTTTGGCCTCCACTCAGGTGAGCTGGTCGGCTCCTGAAACGATCTCGGCGACAGCGCTGCACATGCGCTTGAACAGGGCGGCCGCCCCGCTGATCTTAGATGTGCGATCGCCTGCAGAATATGCGGCTGGTCACATTCCAGGAGCCCGTAACATTCCCTATCGAGAGCTGCCTGAGCATTTAGACGCCCTTGCTGACTTTCGCCAGCAAGAAGTCGTCGTCTATTGCGAAGTTGGGATCCGCGCTGGGGTTGCTGAAAGCTTGCTAGTGCAGGCCGGATTCGAGCAAGTTGTGTCGTTAGAGGGCGATATGCAGGGTTGGCGAGAGGCCGATTTGCCAATTTCTACTCACAATCTTGAAAATACTCCATAAATTCGGTGAAAAGATTGTCTAAATACGGGCTTGCGGGTTTATCGTAAGCTTGTGAACGTTAGCGACTATGCCCTTAGAAGCATTATTTCAGGGACTCTTAGGTGCCTCTAGCCTACTCATCGGGGCCATCTTAGGTATCTGCTGGAAGCCAGGCCGCGTCATCACGGCGGCCATTATGGCTTTCGGCAGTGGAACTTTGCTGGCCGCGATCGCCTTCGACATTACCCAGCCTGTATTTGAAAATGCGGGTTTCATTCCCTTGTTGTTGGGATTTGCTTTAGGCGGCACCTTTTTTACCCTCATCATCAATTACATCGACGATCGCGGGGGCTTCATTCGGCATCCTTCTTCGTCCCGGCGGTTTTTCTACCATCACCGCCAAGAAGAGACCTCAGAAGTGCTCGACGAAATCGCCCATGTCGAGATGCTGCACAATCTTTCGCCTTCAGAAGTGCAGGCGATTATTCCCCTACTCAAGCCATTAACCGTTGAACCGGGCACCACCCTTTGCGAAGAAGGGACTCCCGGCGATGCGATGTTCATCATTCTGTCGGGCGAAGCAGAGATTTATAAAGGGCCGCAGCTCATGGCCCAGCTCGGCGCGGGCGAAATGTTTGGCGAAATGGCCTTACTCACGGGCGAGGAGCGCTCCGCTAGCGTCATTGCCAGTACGCCGATGAAGTTATACGAGCTCGATAAGTCTGACTTCGACGGGATGTTGACGCGATCGCCCCACTTAGCCAGTGGCCTCAGCCGTATTTTGGCCCGCCGGTTACGTGAGACTACCCAATCCACTGCCAAAGCCCGTGAAAAATCTGACGGTCAATGGCGTCAACAAGTCCTTGACAGTGTGGAAGTGGACTTTCCGCTATCTGAGCAACAGATCCAGCAGCTCGCGAAGAGTTCTGCGCCCCTTGCCATCTTGGTCGGCACCCTGATGGACAACATTCCCGAAGCCTTGGTGATTGGTTTCAACGTGGGCAGTGGTCACCTCAGCAGTTCCTTCCTGATGGCAGTCTTCATCTCCAACATTCCTGAAGCGCTCTCTAGCTCTGTGGGGATGCAGCAGGCTGGCACCAAAGCCCGCCGCATTCTAACGCTCTGGGGTGGGGCCGTTATGCTGAGCGGTCTGACGGCAATGTTGGGTAACTTTTTGAGCACCTTTGCCAATGCCTGGGTGTTAGGCACTGCCCAAGCCCTCGCTGGGGGGGCTATTCTTGCGATGCTTTCCAGCACGATGATGCCAGAAGCCTATGAAATGGGCGGCGGCACGGTCACCTATTCGACGATCGCTGGTTTTCTCGTCGGTTTTTGGGTCGTGACCTTGTCGCTAGTTGGCTAGTCGGACTCGTTAGCCGCTGTCGCCGCTTCTATCCGTTCTTCGGGCGCGTTATCGACCACGTTTTGGGGCGTCGGAGCCGCTTCAATAAAGATGCGCCGCACTTCTTCGTGATTGGCGCGAATGCTTTGTTCGATACGCCGTACCGCAGCTTCAATATCGTCTGCTGACAGAGCATCCGCAAATTCGATGTTGAGTGCCAGCATGATATCTTTTGGCCCCATGTGCAGCGTGATCAACTGCCCGACCCCAATTACCGCGACATCCGCTTGAATAATGGACTTGATACTGTCTTGGGTTTCCGGCAGAGCACTTTCCCCAATTAGTAATCCTTTCGTTTCAGTAACCAGCACCATCGCCACCAGCGTCAAAATAATGCCGATGATAATGGAAGCAATGCCGTCGTAAACTTCATTTTGGGTAAGCTGGCTCAGGTATACGCCAGCAAACGCGACTCCCAAACCCAACAAGGCCGCCGCGTCTTCGAAAATGACGATAAAGCTGCTGGGGTCTTTACTGCGCTTCATCGCGACCCAGAGATTATCCTGGCGGTTAGGATTTTGGTGGTTAAACTCGCGAATCGAAACGACCAGTGCCGCCCCTTCAAAAATAGCCGCCGTACCCAGCACCACATAACTTACGAGGGCATTGGCCGATGGCTCGGGATCTTTGAAGCTCATCACCCCTTCGTAGATAGAGAAGCCACCCCCGAGCGAAAAAATCAGGACAGCGACCACCAGTGACCAAAAGTAGAGCTCTTGACCATGACCAAGGGGAGGCAGCTCGACGGGACCAATTTCACCCTGCTTCACGCCGGACAGCCCCCAAAT
>CAZFWL010000591.1:0-3068 GCA_964522775.1 uncultured Halomicronema sp. | reverse complement strand
ATAGCTCTTCATCCAGGCTTCTAGACGCTGCAGATGCTCAGGGTTGCTATGCATCCCGCCCATCGGAACCTGATGCGCTCGCCAGAAATTCTCCACCTTATGACCATCGACTTCCTGAGGCCCGGTCCAGCCCTTGGGCGTGCGAAGGATGATCATCGGCCAGCGGGGACGGACCGGATTGCCGCTGTTGCGACATTCCTGCTGAATACCGCGAATTTCGTTGATGCACAGCTCCATGGTGGCGGCCATTTTTTGGTGCATCTCAGCGGGGTCGCTGCCCTCCACGATGTAAGGCGTGTAGCCGTAGCCCCGGAACAGCGCTTCGAGCTCTTCTTGAGAGATGCGCGCCAGAATGGTCGGGTTGGCAATTTTGTACCCATTCAGATTCAGCACGGGTAGCACGGCGCCGTCCCGAATCGGGTTGATGAATTTGTTGGAATGCCACGCTGTCGCTAGCGGCCCAGTCTCAGACTCGCCATCTCCCACGACACAACAGTTGATCAGATCCGGGTTGTCGAGAATGCTGCCGTAAGCATGGGACAGGCTGTAGCCCAGTTCGCCCCCTTCATGGATTGATCCCGGTGTTTCGGGCGTGACGTGGCTGCCGATATGACCAGGGAAAGAGAATTGCTTGAAGAACTTCTGCATTCCCAATTCATCCAGGCTCTTGTCAGGATAAATCTCGGAATACGTCCCTTCTAAATAAACTGGGCCTAACACTCCAGGCGCACCATGCCCTGGCCCCGCCATAAAGATCATGTCGAGGTCATATTGCTTGATCAGGCGATTGCAATGGATGTAAGTAAAACTCAGCGCTGGTGACGCGCCCCAGTGTCCTAACAATCGATGCTTAACGTGCTCAGGTTTGAGCGGTTCTTTTAACAACGGATTATCTCGCAGATAAATCATGCCCACTGCGAGGTAATGACAAGCCCGCCAATAAGCATCTATTTTCCGCAGCTCTTCGTCTGACAGAGGCTTCGTCTGGGGTGAAGAGGCCATGATCATAGGTGAGTAAACTCCAGTGTGTGGTGCAGTTGTTAAAGATGTCGATATCGATAAAGCATTGGGTAGGCCGCGCGCTCAACGCAAAGCCTAAACTCACGAATTTAAAGCAGGGTTATGAACGTTACATCTGCGCTCGACTTTACTCTTAGGAGCAAATTCTCGAAGGATATGAGACATTCCAAGCTGACATGGTTCACAGAGTAGCAGCCTGGCAAAAGCTTAATTTTTCCTGAAAGATGGTTCGTTTTAAGGGTTGCTTTCTGTGATGTTTTTTACAAACTTTTGCGGTGTCACTATCTAAATAGAGATTAGCCATAAGAATTTACGATGCATACGAGTTCCATTCTTTTATATCGCTACCTTTTTGTTGCTTGACGATGACATTTTCGATCGCTTAATTCTGTGTTTTGTGAGTGAAGTTTTAGGTTTTTTCAAGATTTTGGCAAGTAAAAGCGCGATCGCGCTCAGGATTGCGGCTTAATTTGGTTGGCGCACTCGCGACCAGCAGCAATATCGTCGATATTACTCAGAGTAGTGGCGGCAATATTGGCCAGGGCTTCTCGTGTGAAAAAGGCTTGGTGGGCGGTGATGACGACGTTAGGGAAGGATTGCAGCAGTTGGAAGGTATCGTCTTGGATGATGCGATCGGAATAGTCTTGAAAGAAGAGTTTTTCTTCTTCCTCGTAAACATCTGCGCCAAAGTAGCCCAGCTGACCGCTTTTCAACGCATCAATCACTGCCTGCGTATTGACTAGCCCCCCTCGACTCGTGTTGATCAGCATGGCTCCCGATTTAGCGCTCTGTAGCGATTCCGCGTTGATCAAGTGGTGGGTGGCGGGCAGCAGCGGACAGTGCAGCGAAATGATGTCAGACTGCGCCATCAACTCTTTGAGGGGCACATAAGTTGCCCCCAATTCCAGACAGGCGGGATTTTCGTACACGTCATAGGCCAGCAGTTGGGCTCCAAACCCCTTCATGATTTGAGCAAAGCACTGTCCAATTTTGCCTGTCCCCACGACGCCGACGGTTTTGCCATAAATATCGAACCCGAGCAGTCCATTCAGCTCAAAGTTGTCATCCCGGACGCGGTTATAGGCCCGGTACAACTTGCGGTTGAGGGTCAGAATCAGCCCCGCGGCATGTTCGGCGACGGCGTAGGGGGAGTATGCAGGTACCCGTACAACGGTTAGGCCGAGTTCGGCAGCAACTTGCAGATCGACGTTGTTGAATCCTGCGCAGCGCAACGCGATCGCGTTTGTGCCCGTCTGCGCGATCGCTCGCAGTGTTTCCTCACTCAGGTCGTCGTTGATGAATACGCACACTGCCGCAAAGCCTTCAGCCAGAGAGACCGTTGTGGGATTCAACCGAGGCTCAAAAAAGACAAGTTCGTGGTGGTGATGTTCGTTAGCCGCTTGGAATGAAATCTGGTCGTAAGGTTTGGCACTGAAAAAGGCAATTTTCATCTGAGCTGTCTGGCCTGTAGAGTGTTTCGGAAGCCGTAACGCACCGTTAGGCTATCATCAGGGCTGGATTTCAGGCTCCCGAGACTTGGCAATCTTGAAAGCGCCCAGTCCATGTTGTTTATCCTGCTGAAAACCTAACGCTATGGCCCCGACCTTTACGAACGCTGTGCAGCAGTTGACCTATCAAAAGGTTGCTGACTATTTGGGCAGTTCTGAACTGTTTCAAGCGGCGCTGCGGGAATATGGCGATCGCCCCAAATTTGACATCCTCTACGGCTCGGCGCTGATCGAAATTGAAGTACTGCCGTGGGAGGTACACCCTTGGGAAGCGGGCGACTTGGCTACCGTCCGGGCGACTAGTTGTGTCACCGTAGGCAGTACTTTAGATTGTGAGCTATTGCAGTTCTTGCTGACAGAAAATCGGCGGATGCGGTTTGGAGCGTTCCATCTCGACGATGCCGGGCAAGTCGTCTTTTCGGAAAGTGTGCTCGGTGGCGAAGAGATGTCGCTGATTGAGTTGCAAACCTGCATTCTCTCCGTGGTCACTATCGCCGATACCTATGACGACATTATTGCGAAGCAGTTTGGGGGGCAGCG
>CAZFWL010000590.1:662-3070 GCA_964522775.1 uncultured Halomicronema sp. | reverse complement strand
CAGAAGCGGCAGAAGCTCCGCCGATGACCCAGCCTGTTGTCAGCGATGATGACATCGCCGAGATTGTCGCCTCTTGGACGGGGGTGCCAGTTACACGCATGACTGAGTCTGAAGCAATGCAGCTCATGCACTTAGAAGACACTCTGCATGAGCGAGTCATTGGTCAACATGAAGCGGTCGAAGCTTCAGCCCGAGCCATTCGGCGCTCTCGGGTCAAGCTTGCCAGTCCGGATCGACCGATCGCTAGCCTTGTATTTTCTGGACCCACGGGTGTCGGTAAGACCGAGCTGACTAAAGCACTGGCCGCAGCGCTGTTCGGTTCCGAAGAAGCCATGATTCGGCTAGATATGTCGGAATATATGGAAAGCTATACGGTCTCGAAGCTGGTTGGTTCGCCACCAGGATTTGTTGGCTATGACGAAGGTGGCCAGCTAACAGAAGCCGTGCGCCGTAAGCCCTACTCAGTCATTTTGTTGGATGAGATTGAGAAGGCGCACCCTGATGTATTTAACATCTTGCTACAAGTGCTAGATGATGGTCGTTTGACTGACTCGAAGGGACGCTCAGTCAGCTTCAAAAATACGTTGATTATCATGACGTCCAATATTGGTTCCCAAGTCATCGAAAAAGGTGGTGGCGGCATGGGATTTGACACTGCTGTTGAAGATGAAGCGACGACTCGTTACAACAACATTCGCAGCTTGGTGCAGGAAGAAATGAAGCAATATTTCCGACCTGAGTTGCTGAATCGTCTCGATGAGATCATCGTCTTCCGTCAGCTGACGAAGCCAGAAGTGAAAGAGATTGCTGATTTAATGTTGATTGGCGTCAACAAGCGTCTAGCTGATCGCGGCATCACCGTCAGCACGACTCCCGCCTTTGAGGATAAGTTGATCAGTGCAGGATACGACCAGCGCTACGGTGCGCGACCGATGCGACGAGCGATCGCTCTTTTAGTCGAAGATTCTTTAGCTGAATCTATTCTGGCTGGCTCTGTACAAGACGGTGATGCCGTATTGCTGACCGTTGATAATGATGGCAACGTTCATGTAGAGAAGCAACAAACGCCAGCATTGGCCGGGGTGAAACGTTAGGAGTTATCTCCCTAACCAGTTCTGATAGCTGGTGGTTTCACCTTTCTTCGAGTTTTCCCAAACCCTTCCAACCATCGAGTTGGAAGGGTTTTCTTTAAGAGACAGCGATATATCCATCCGCAGTCAGATACCGATGAAACATAGGCTCGAACTTGTTGTTGCCAGCAGGATGCACGACCCAATCTAGGCAATGTTATCTTTAGGAACTTAGCGCCGAAATCAAGAAAACCTGAGGACTTCTCAGAGCCTGGTGGTCATTTTCTGAGCAAAAGACCAGACACAACACTGAGAGCCTTCAGGTTTTCAAAACACACTGATGGTAGGGATAATCACTGATGACAGTGATTTCTACAATGCCAACATAGCCTGATAAGAAAAGCCATTGGGAGAGGGTTCTGCCCCCTCATTTGCGATATTTTCTTGACTTGGATGCGTCGATTTCGAGATTTTGTGCTACACCATAGTGATTGGCGCAGTCATAACGCTAGATATGCTAATGATTTTTGCCACACATTGTTGAAATTCCCCCGAAGATCATGAGCGAAGGAAACGTGCCGCCCCGTTCTCACGATGATAATTCGGCTGATTCGTTAGCTGCCGCTCAAGGTCAGTTGCCTCTTCCGACGGAAGGCTCGTCGGCAAAGGATGCTTGGGAAACCGTCACCATTATGGGAATGCCGCCGCTCAGTGCTCCAGCCTCAGTCGAGCCATTATCTAGTGCAGAGGCAGGTAATCCTGCGAATGAGGCAGTCGATTTACAGACCCGAATTGTAGATTTGAGCAAGTGCAATGAGGCGCTCTCGGCACGGGTAAATCAACTAGAGGAGACGTTGGAGCGATCTCAACAAGCCCTGCAGCAAGAAGTTGAGCGATCTCAGCGACTAACTGAGGATGAAAAGGTCGCTGCAGCGCAAACTCGCTCAGTTGCTCAGTTACTTAGTGAGCTGGATGAGACTGGTGCGGCCCTGAAACGACAAACTCTCTTGGCCGAAACCTTGAGCGCCCAGCTGAAAAGTGCTGAAGATCGGGCTCAGCGGCTTGAACAAGAATGCAATATTTTACGGAAACGGAAAACAGAGCGCGCTAAGCAATTGCAGGTTGCTGAGGATACCTGTGCTGATTTGCGATCACGTTTGCAACGTCAGCAGCAATATACCTTACAGTTTAAATCAGCTTTGGAAAAGTGCCTTGACACCACGGCTTTTCAGCACACTTCCGAAAGCATTGAGCAGACACCGACTAATGATAATGACACCGTAACCCTGACATCTTCTCCTACCATTGGGATGCCTCGTTCCGAGAGTATCCGTCCTT
>CAZFWL010000590.1:0-646 GCA_964522775.1 uncultured Halomicronema sp. | reverse complement strand
ACTGATCATCAGCTCCACTCATTGCTCAGATCCCCTAGCGAGGACGGCCAAAGTCAGTCGCCGGGATTAACTTCACCGATGCCAGCGCCCCCCGACACGGCTGAGCTGTCTCCTGAGCCAGTAGTTTCCCCCTCACTGGCTCCTGATCCACCTGAGGCAGCGATTCCCTCGTCGGCTAATGCGGCGGCTGAGCAGCAACTCTGGCAAGATGTAGAACGCGTCCTAGAAAAGACAGGGACCAATACTCCACCGCTAGAATCTGAATCGGAAGTCATTGATCGCTCGATAGAAAGTTCTGAAGTAGCCATGACGCCGGTCGAGCCGACTGCTTCAGAGGCCGAATTTACTGAGCCAATTCCATGGGGGCTGCCAGCGAATGCAGTCTCAATGACAGAATCTACTGCTGATGAGACTGAAGAAATGCCAGATATGATCATTGACACTCTAATAATAAATGAAGGTGATAACGATACTTTCCAAAAGCTGTTAAACTTGCCAATGTTCAAGACAAAGCAGGATTTGTGAAAAATACTTAATTTTTAAAGGGAAAAGTGACCCAAAAGAGTTTTCTTCATATGAATACCTGTCTAGGATATAGATGCCACTGACATTGAAATCAATAATTATTGCACAAAAGCCAAGTGCG
>CAZFWL010000589.1:0-3072 GCA_964522775.1 uncultured Halomicronema sp. | reverse complement strand
CGCATGATGGCCGACATAAACGCGCTGTCGTGAATGAAGTCATATAGCCGCACCTGATCCCCACCGGAAAGGAATACGCCAGTGCAAGTGTCCAGCAACTCTAGCCACCGACTTTCGGCGCACTCGCGGGCACTGCGGATATCTAAAATCTGAACGCTTTGGGCCCCGAGTTCAGTGAAAATTTTGTGATAACGTGCGCCGACGACACCCGGTTCTTGGGAAGCGCAGGGAACGATGCCAATTGTTGCTTGCTGACCGCCAGCACTCTCAAAAAAGGCCTTCAAAATGGTGAGCTTTCCGACCTTGTCTTCTGCCCCCCCAATTGCCATGATGGGGTATCGGGTCGGAGTCGTCATAACCTAACAATCAAAGAAGTTCGTTCACATCGGTGCATTAGCACTCATAAAGAATAGCCTAAAATCTGGGGGCTACGCGACCTTTTGGGGGCATGACCTGCGTATCGCCGAGATGAACTCTAAGAGGCGTTACTAACATGCCGCAGGGCTCCCTGGACTAAGCGAATCTCGTCGTAGGAATAGGCTGTTCCCAAGTGATCGCGCACGGCATTGAGATAAGGACTATCGACGGCGTCTAAAGCCTGGCGAATTGTGGCTTGGCGGTTGGGCGGCACCAAGTCATCCAGATTGATGGGGGCTCCGGCGGCGAGCAAGGCGGCTAAATGGCCCACAACGGTGCTGTGGCGGAGGTTACGCAAACGAGCAATATCGTCTAGGGAATGCCCTGCTTGATAAAGCTCCAGGGTTTGGGTTTGGGTCGAACTTGGGGGTTTGGGGCGATCGCGGCTCTCGGTGTTGGCCTGCACCCCTTGTTCCTCGCAATAGGTATTAATAGCGGCGACAAAGTCTTGGCCGTACTGTTCGAGTTTGCGGCTGCCGACACCGGAAATTCGGCTGAACTGAGTCAGCGATCGCGGCATCTGTTGGGCCATTTGCCGCAGGGTGCTTTCGGTAAACACGATGTAAGGGGGGATGCCCTGGGCGTCGGCAAGGCGCTTGCGGAGCGATCTCAGCTGCGCCAACAGACCGGCCGCTTCAGCTGAAGTTTCAGGACTGCCCTCGCCACTGTTTTTGAAGGTCTCAGGGATGGCGATCTGTACAGAAAGTTGCTTACGCAATACCTGCCAACTGGCCGCATTGAGCTTGAGGACAGGAAACCCATCGGTGGTTTCTTCTAATAGGCCTTGATGCAGTAGCGATCGCCCCAACAGTTTCCACTCTTCAGTGGAACGGTCTTTGCCGATGCCGTAAGTCGAGAGTTGATCATGCTGCAGTTCCAAAATTCGTTTCTTTTGTGAACCACGCAGCACGTCAATGATGTGAACTATCCCGAAGCGTTCGCGACAGCGGGCCACGCAGGAGAGAAACTTTTGGGCCTCAATCGTCCAATCTTCAAGTGGCTTGGGATAGCGGCAGTTGTCGCAGCGATCGCACTGCCCCGGAAACGCCTCACCAAAATAGCTGAGTTGAATCTGGCGGCGACAAACAGTGCTTTCGGCGTAGTCAAGCACCTGTCGCAGTTGTTGACGGGCGATCTGCTGTTCTTGTTCGTCGGACTTTTGTTCAATGATGTAGTTAATCAGCGAGACGTCGCCATAGCCGAAGTACACCGTGCAGTGAGCCGGTTCGCCGTCACGCCCGGCCCGGCCCGATTCTTGATAGTAGCTTTCGAGGGGACGGGGCAGAACGTAATGAGCCACGAGCCGCACTGCGGGCTTGTTAATCCCCATGCCAAAGGCGATCGTCGCCACCATCACCTGAACGTCATCCCGAATAAAGCGGTTTTGATGCGTACTGCGGGCGTCATCGGATAACCCCGCATGGTATGGCAAGGCCGCAATTCCGTCTTGCTGTAAGCGAGTTGCTAACTCTTCCACATGCTTGCGACTAATGCAGTAGACGATCACGGCTCCCGTCAGTGCCTTTATTTGCCGCAGTAAATGAGCATAAGCCTGACGATCCTTTGGCAAGACTTCGTAGTAGAGGTTGTGCCGATTAAAGCTGGCGACAAAGGTCGAGGGCGTTTGCAGCGCTAATTGCTGGCAAATATCATCGCGCACGCGGGTGGTGGCCGTAGCCGTCAGCGCCATCATCGGCACTTGTGGAAAACTCGTGCGTAACTGATGCAGTTGCCGATATTCTGGGCGGAAATCATGACCCCATTCCGAGACGCAGTGGGCCTCATCGATCGCAAATCCTGAAATGCCGACCTGCTGCTGTAACCGGGATAAAAAGGGCCAAAAACCTTCACTCAGCAATCGCTCTGGAGCGACATACAGCAACTTGATTTCCCCAGCCAATAGTTGTTGTTCGCGCGCCCTCACGTCGGCTAAGTTCAGGCTACTGTTCAGAAAAGTGGCAGCAATGCCATTGTTGCGTAGCGCATCCACCTGATCTTGCATCAGCGCGATGAGGGGCGAAACCACCACCATGACGCCCAGGCGCAACAAGGAAGGTAGTTGGTAACACAACGACTTGCCGCCCCCTGTTGGCATCACGACGAGGCAATCTTGACGACTTAAAAACGTCTCGATGACCGCGCGTTGATCGAGGCGAAATTCGTCGTAGCCAAAGAAATGCTTGAGTGCCGACTCTAAAGAGGGAAATTGGGCAGAGGCAGGGGCAGACATGTCACATCGCTAGCAGTTGCTCAGGCCCTAGTGTACCGATAGGTGAAAAAAGACGACCAACTAAGCACTGCTGAGGTCATAACGGAGATGCCATTGGGTGCGGCAGGGCTCGAATTTTCGTTAGTTGCTTAAGAGCGACGTTTGGCAACGTTTTTCAGCGCTTGCCAGCAGCGAGCCCAAGTCCCCTGAGCGTGCTGAGGCGGTTGCTGGTCTTGTTGATCAGCGGCGGCAGCAGCTTGACCATAGCAGGCGTAAGCCTCATCATATTGCCCGAGTCGATACAGGGCGACTCCCTTAAACAACCAGGCCTGGGGATGATTGGCGTCGAGTTCAAGGGCATGACTGCAAATGGGTAAGGCGGCCTCGGGCTGCTCAAGGTGCAGCAGGCAGACAGCCTGATTGACCCAATCGTCCGGTGTGCGATC
>CAZFWL010000588.1:0-3073 GCA_964522775.1 uncultured Halomicronema sp. | reverse complement strand
TGCTTCAAGTTCAGCGATGCGAGCATGCATGGGCTCAACCATGCTGAGCACGTCTTGTTCAGAATATTTGTGGGGAATATGCTGGGGGCAATTCCAGTCCCAAGCCTCAATGTGGATAATAATGGCTCGCTGTGGATCCGCAGGATACCCAGGCATATGTAGCTGTTCAAGCAGGTCAGGGCGATCGTATTCCACCTGGGCATGCCCCCAAATTTTGAGGCGACGGCGATTGGCGTAATCCATCAAGAACAGAAAGACGCGATCGCTATCAGCAAGATTGCCAATGCTCAGATACTGGCAGTTGCCACCAAAGTCAGCAAAGCCAAGGGTTTTCTCGTCCAACACTTTGAGAAAACTAACCGGTCCACCGCGAAACTGAATATAGGGCCAGCCGTTGGCGTTCACCGTCCCCATGTAAAAACTGTCCCGTGCTTGAATAAATTCGGCCATTTGCGGCGATAGCGTATCGTTGGCGGGTCCACGGGCTGCCATCCGTTCATACATTTGCCGTGACCCATACTGCTCTTGAAGGGCTTTGACCGTGGGTGTGAAGGCAATTTCGGTAAATCTAGGTGGCATGGCAGGACTCCCGAGGGAAGGAAGATTAAGGTGTTCAGCGGACAAAGTTAACTAAGCCGTCGGATGTTGGTAAGTCGATTCTCGCCACAGTGTAGTCAGAGTGGGTGTAATGCTGCGCTAGCGCCAAGCCAATGTTGTGATTACTGCCGGTGGCATCCGCATGGCGAGAATCAGGCATCACTCAACTATCGGGCTGGGGCCGTCAGTTCCATGCGGATGCCACCGGGGATGGTGAACATCATGTGCTGAGTTGGCCCGCCTCCCAGTAATTCAGGTGCGAATTCAATTTCGACGCCTGCCGTCACCTTGAGTTTTTCGTACAGGGCATTTAACGTTTCGATGCCATGCACCTTGAAGGCGAAGTGATGTAAGCCAATATTGGTCTGGCGATCGAAGGGGGTGGCGGTGTCTGGTTCAAGCGCCTGCCAGAGCGTCAGCAGGTTAGTGCCGTCGGACAAAAAATAGGCGGGATAATCTGGCACCGTGCCCACTTGCTTGAATTCGAGCACATCGACGAAAAAGTCTCGAGTCGTGTCGATATCGGGAACAGTGAGGCCGAGATGATGAACCCCTTGAGTAATTGCCATAGTCAATCCTGAATCCAAAAAGGAAGCTATGGTGTAGAAGAATAGGGAAAGATGCTGAGTATTTCCTTAATCTCGATCAACTTTTAGAAGTAAATTCTCGTCAATAAACTGCTGTTCATGACGAGAAAAGATAATCAAGACTTTTTATGTGAATTTAATTAAAAAATATTTACAAACGTGTCGATCTTTTGTGATGTGAAATCTTTTGCCCGTCCGATTAAGTAGGGGCTAATGCATTGAACCTGAATAAGCAATTCACGATTTTGCTGAGTCTCATTTTTTTGATCGGCATTATCATCTCTGGCTTTATTCTGTCGCAGTCCCTGCAGCAGCAGGTTCGGGTGGAAACAGTTAATCGGGCGTCAATGCTGATGGCGACATTGAATTCTGTCAGACAGTACACCAGTGAAGAAATCACGCCCCTGGTAAATAACGAACTGAACAACTCAGACCTGTTTCTGCCAGAATCAGTGCCGGCCTATGCCGCTCGCGAAGTCTTTGATGGGTTTCGCACCTTGCCTGAGTACGATACGTTCTTCTACAAAGAAGCGACGCTTAATCCCACCAATCTTTTGGATAAAGCTGATGACTTTGAAGCGGCTTTGATCGCTCGCTTTAAAGAAGAACCTGGTGACAACCAGCAGCTATCTGGTTACCGCCTCATTGGTGATAAGGAGCTGTTTTATATCTCACGTCCCTTAAAAGTTAATAGCGTCAATTGTTTGACCTGTCATGGTCGGCCTCAAGATGCGCCTGCCAGTATGCGAGAGCTGTATGGCGATCAAAATGGATATGGTTGGCAGTTGGGTGAAATCGTCTCAGCGCAAACCATGTATGTTCCTGCTGATGACATTTATGCGTTGGGCAAGCTGCGCTTTCAATTGATGCTGGGTATCTTTTCTAGCGTACTTTTTGTCGCGTTAGTCGCGCTCAACCTATTACTCAAGAAGAGTGTGATTAGCCCCATTCAAGACTTAGAGTTTGCGACCAGTCAGCTTCGGGATGGGCAATTTTTGAGTCGTGATACCAGCAGTGTTGGGCTGAGAGTGTTTGAGAGAGTCGCAAAGATCAAAAATGAGATTGGTAACTTGTCGAGAGTGTTTAAGCAAATGCTATATGAGGTTTCATCCCGAGAGACCTCTCTGCAAATTGCTAAGGAACAGGCTGAGTTTGAATCGCTGCATGATGCCCTCACCGCGTTACCTAATCGTAATTTTTTACTGAAAGAAGTTGAGGTGCGATTAGCTAATCTGTCGATTTACAAGGTCAATCGATTTGCGATTTTGCTAGTCAATATAGATCGCTTTGGGCGGGTGAACGAAGGCTTAGGGCATGACGCTGGAGATGCCCTGTTGGTTGATATTAGCGATCGCTTTTGTCTAGCGACGGCTGATAATCAGCTGGTTGCCCATATCGGTGGCGACGACTTTGGATTTATTGTGCCGCAAGATAGCCGTCGAGAAATTGAGGAAGTGGCGGAGCGAATTTTAGCGATCTTGCAGGCTCCCTTTCAAATTGAGCGACATTCAGTCCATATCACTGCCAGTATTGGCATCGCGATTGCGGACACCTATTACAAACATGCCTCAGAATTATTGAGAGATGCGGGACTGGCTTTGCAAAAGGCGAAGCAAAATGGCCGAAACCGCTATGTTTTCACCCAGCCAGAATTTCATGGTCATAGCCAAAATCGTTTACAGCTAGAAGAGGAGCTGCGTCAAGCGCTGAACAATGATCAATTACGGCTTGAGTATCAACCGATTGTGTGTTTGAAATCTGGGCGGGTTGTGAGTCTGGAGTCGCTGATCCGTTGGCATCATCCGCAGCGAGGTCGGGTTTCTCCCGATATCTTTATACCCCTAGCAGAAGAGAGCGACTTAATACTAGAAATTGACCAATGGGTGCAA
>CAZFWL010000587.1:0-3075 GCA_964522775.1 uncultured Halomicronema sp. | reverse complement strand
CCAGCGAATCTATGTGCTCTCGGCCCGCCCCGGCACGATTGAAGCGGAAGTGAGCATCGACCTGGGTCGTCACCGTGCTTATGCGGTGCGTCGCACCGAGCAGTTTCATCACTATTGCGACGAAATTATGGATTTGTTACGCGGCACCGCCGCCAGTGTTGCGCCTTGAAGGCTGAGTACAGCTACGTGCGCAAACGGGGTCGGGAAAGTTCGGTAGATTGAGAGCACTTAATTACCTGCAAAGCCTTACTCGCCCGTGGCCATTCTCTGTATTAACCCAGCCTGTGCGCATCCCGAGAATGGGGACGATCTCGATCGCTGCCAGTCTTGCGGTGCGCGACTCTTGCTCGGTAAGCGCTTTCGGCCCATTCAGGAGTTGGGACGCGGCGGGTTTGGGCACACATTTCTCGCGTGGGATGAAGCCGAGCAGCCGGTTCAGCAGTGTGTGATCAAGCAAATTGTGCGATCGCAGGGCAGTCGCGAGCGAGATCTAGACGAAGCCAAACGTCTCGCTACGTTGGGACAACATCCACAAATTCCCTCGCTGATAGCGATCTTGGAGTCGCCCCGCGACATCTGCCTGGTGCAGTCTTACATCGCCGGCCGCAATTTAGAGCAGGTCTTGCAAGCCGATGGCGTCTTTGATGAATCGCAGGTGCGATCGCTGCTGATGGCGCTTTTACCGGTGCTGAAGTTCATCCACCAGCAAGGCATCATTCATCGCGACATCAAACCGGAGAACATTCTGCTGCCGACAGAGGGACTACCAGTTTTAGTAGACTTTGGGGCCGCACGTACAGCCCCCACCGCCACTGAGTTAGAGCGCACCGGCACGGTCATCGGCAGCGCGGGTTATGCCGCGCCAGAACAGACTTTGGGTAAAGCCGTACCCGCTAGCGATCTCTATGGTTTAGGCATTACCTGCCTGCATTTACTGACTGGCGAGCACCCCTTCGACCTGTATTCTGTGGCGGCAGATCGGTGGGTGTGGCGCGACTTTCTGACGACCCCAGTGGGTAAGGCCTTGGGGCGAGTACTCGATCGCCTCGTGGCGCGATCGCTGCGCAGCCGTTACGCCAATGTTGACGCAGTGCTGGCAGACTTGGCACCAGCGGGATTATGGCAACCGCGATCGCCCAACCAGCGCACACTGGTCTCGTCAACCGCCACCTGGCGCTGCACCCAAACCTGGCCCACCCCAGGACGCACCGTGCTGGCCCTGGCCCTGAGCCCCAACGGGCGAGCCGTAGCCACCGCTAATAGCGACAATTCGGTACAACTCTGGGATAGACGCACGGGTGAAGTGATGCAAACCTGGGTTTCCCGCTTGGGCTTTGGCGCTGGCCACCGGGATGCGGTCACGGCAGTCGCCTTTTATCCCAAGGGTGATCGCCTCGTGACGGCCGGACAAGACGGCCAGATTTTGCAATGGGATTTGACCACTCATCGCTTGCAGCAAACGCTACGACAACCGGGCGGCCAAGTTACCGCGATCGCTCTCACCCCCAAAGGCCACGCTCTGGTTGTGGGAGACGTTGAGGGGCGCATTTCGATATGGGACCTGCGCCAGGGAGTACGGCAGTTGGACCTGATGCGTCATGCCGGTCGAGTCAATGATCTGGTGCTGAGCCCAGACGGAACGCGCTTAGCCAGCGTCGGAGAAGCTGGAACCCTGCGACTGTGGGCGCTACCGAGTGGCCAACTCCTTCACACTTGGACGACAAAAGGACCGCTGCGAGCTGTGGCTCTGAGCGTGCGCAAACCGGCCTTGATTACCGGCGATAAAACGGGTCAAGTAGTTGTGTGGTCACTCCTTGACTTCACCCAGCAGGAAGAAGTAGAACGATGCCAGGATGCCGTTACCGAGATCGCCCTCAGTAAAGATGAAACCTGGCTAGCGATCGGTAGTCGCGATGGCAGCATTCACCTTTGGCAATGGGGCCTCACCACTGACCGCCAGGTCGCCACCCTGCATCACGATTGGACGGTGAGTGCTTTAAGCTTCACCCCGGACCGCCCCACGTTAATTAGCGCCTCTGCCGATGAAACGATGCGATGGTGGCATGCCACTGGCGTAGATCAAGTAAACTAGCGGCGATCTCGTTCACTCATTTTTTCAGGGCGCACTCAGATAAGTCTCACAAATCCTGCGTACGATTACAGTGCTGATTCACGCTCAGCCCAGGCAGCCTTGAGAATCAAATACGGCAAAAACAAAGCCTTTCACTATTGTTGCGGCATCAAAACCTATGAACACCACTGACATTTTGCGACTTGTGCATCCGGCGATCGCGGTTTTCTACGTTTTTCCTCTGATCGGCATCGCGACCTACTTTGCACTCCAAACTCGCCAGCGACGCTTGGCCGCCGCCGCCAAACAGAAATCTAAAATTCCGCCAGTGGTCGGCGCAGAGCACGTCAAGATTGGTCGCTGGCTCGCGGCTTCTGTCGTCGGCATTGCCCTCTTAGGCATGGCCCACCCCCTCATCAAAACCCTGATCAACAAACAGGCTCTGGCCCCAGAACCGTTTACCGCCGTCTTTATCGCGGCCATGTATGTAGCAACTGTGGCGAGCCTCGTTTTGCTCTATCGCGCGAAGAAACCGGCCTGGCGCGCTGTCTTTGCCACGCTTTCCAGCATGGGCATCATCATTTTGGGCTGCCAGGATGGCATCTTCCGCCGCACCAACGAATGGTTTATTTCGCACTACTATTACGGCGTCGTCGCGGCGATTTTGATGATTATTTCGGTCGCTGTTTTGCCCGAAATCTATCGCTCCAAAGCCTGGCGCAATAGCCACATCGCCCTCAATATGGTCGCGTTACTGCTATTCGTTGGCATGGGCATCACCGGGACTCGCGACTTGCTAGAAATCCCCCTGTCTTGGCAGGAGCCCGTCGTCTACCAATGTGACTTTGCTAACAAAACCTGTGAGTGAGGCTCTTGAATGCGGGCAAGATGACCACTCATACAATTCAGTTGCACTCCACCCATCTACACTCACACGCTGCCACCCTCACACCCTTCCCAAGCTTCTGTAACACCGGGCCACCACTCCCGCGATCGCCGCTTAA
>CAZFWL010000586.1:0-3095 GCA_964522775.1 uncultured Halomicronema sp. | reverse complement strand
GGCATCGGTCGAAACCTTTTGGCTGTAAACCGGTGTAGGCCAATTATTTTGCCGCGCGGTGATGGTTTCCTGATCCCAATAAGCTCCCTTGACCAAGCGGACAGTGACTGGCGTGCCCCGCTGTTTGGCCCAGGCGACGAGCCCTTCCAAATCCTCGTAGCTGTCGCGTAGATAGGCCTGCATAGTGACGCCAAGATCGTCGCGATCGCGGAATTCCGGCTCCACCAGTAGATCCTTCAGAATTGCCAGGGTTAGATCCTTGTACTCGTACTGCTCCATATCAAAGTGCACCATCACTCCGAGTTCGGCTGATCGCCGGAGCAAAGTCCGAATATGCTGGCTCACCGCCTGCCGACTGCCCTCCGCATCTAACGGATCAAATTGAGAGTAGAACGCCGTCAGCTTGACGGACACTTGCACTTTTGAAAGGGTTTGGTCACCCGCCCGATCAATGGCGTCTATAGTTTTCCAATGGTTCGCCGCCGCTGAGAGCTGCGTCATCAGGTCTAAGTAACGATAAAGATAGGCTTCCGCTTCGGCCTCGGTAATGACGGCCTCCCCCAACAAATCCATGGTGAAGGTGAGATTGTCCTTCCGCATGCGTTCGATCGCTTTGATCGCCTTGTCCATGTTCTCGCCGGAAATGTAGCGATAGGCCAGGGTTTCCACCGCTGGCGCCACTGTCGTCGCGGCCAACTGCCCCGGCATCGAGTCCGGATTCGTAAAGTTCAGCAGGCCCTTCAGCGCACTGGGCAACTCGACCGCCTCTGCCGAGAGATATTCCTGTAAGTGGCGGGCAATTTCGGGTTTGCTGCGGAGGGCCGGCAAGGCATCAATGAAGCGAAAGAGCTGCACCTTCAACCCCGGATTATCCATGGCGAAGTCCATGATTTTGTCGTCCCAGCGCATCTGATCACGCATCTGGGCAAGAAAGTTCTTCTTTTCGCGCGTCGCCATGAGCAAGCCATTAGCGATCGCCAGAGTTTTAGTTTCGTAATCGGGTCTTTGCAGTTGGGTAACCATAACTTTTATTTGAAAATCTCAATTGCATAGTTTGAATGAAACTGATCACAGCCTAACGTCTGAAAAATCAGATCATAGTTTTAGCGGTACATAAGTTTTAAGAAGCCGCCAAAAATAATGACCTAGCAACCATGTAGAAACGATACAAAGCTCTACCCTCAAAAATCATCCGACCACAGACTGGTTCTGCTAATTTCGAACGGCGATAGGGCGAATAATTTCGCTAATAATCGATATTTGTTAATAATCGATACACGCTAAGCTCTTAATAAGCTTTAAAGTAGAAGAGTAGACGCAAATTCAATATCAATATTTGCTTGACTACATTTGGTTGACGATAAATCCAAAAATCACCTCATCGAGCCAAAGCTGCTCAATACCAGTGTTCAAATAGTTATGAGAGGATTACATAATGTCTTTGTTTTCTAGCGAAAACGTTTTAGTTCCTATGGACTTCTCTGAAGAAGCCGTTCAGGCCCTCAAAGATACTTTGGAATTCGTCAAAGACCCTAGCAAGATTCATGCCTTGTATGTGTTGCCGCCTCTCGAAGCAACTGATCCTGGTGTCGTCTGGCAAACCGTGGATGACAGTACTCGCGTTACCAAAATTCGCGAAATGTATGACAAGCACTTTCCTGAAGAGGTGTATCAGAAGATTGACTTCGCCGTTGAAGTGGGAAATCCCAGTTCTGAAATTATTGACTATGCCCAGAACAACAGTGTGGATTTAATTGTCATTCCCTCTAGTGGCAAGAAGGGGATCTCTCGATTTTTCATGGGGTCAGTCTCAGAGAAAGTGGTGCGATTTTCTCACTGCCCAGTTTTGGTCATCCGCAATTAACTCACAGGTGATTGGGTGAGTTTTCATAAAGGCGATGCAGAGTCACCTTCACCCCTGTCTAAGTGACTGATTGAGGCACAGGAACTGACGAAATCTGAGCCTCTTGAGATGAGAAGACGCTGACTTGTCCTCAAGTAGCGTTGGCTAGCAGCTTTCCTTACTAAAATTGCTTCAAGAAAAAGGTTTTATTTCCAAAGTAGAGGGATCTGGACACAACACCAGATCCCTTTTTTATGGGATCAAATATGGCTGGCGGAGACCAAGTTCGATGGGTGAGGGGCAGATCACCGATTGCCGCAGTGTAAGCATGCCCCGAGCTTTCTGCTCAACACGATCAGGTTATGAAAACACGCGACTTTTGGCGGAGCACCCTGCAATCTTTAGTCTTAATTATCTTTCGATAACCGGAATGTGCTGAGACTCGTTTGTGACGAGAGCTGGCCTGATCCGCACAACCTAAATTAGACAGTGCTGACTGTAGCGATCAGATCTCGGAAGAAGTCACTTTACAGAAGAGCCACAGACTCAAACTAAAAAAACTCTGACAAGGAACTCAATTTTCCCGATTGATAAAGGTTGGAGGCCAAGACTGTTCAACAGGTACGTACCCTGGCATCTCTAGTTGGCTAACCAAACAGTCAGAGAGTTTATCGACCAGTACAGTTCCCGAAACTCCAACTGTCTCCAATACAATTTACGGCAATTGCCTCTGTTCACTTCCTGTCAGATCTCAGAAGATCTAAGTATGGTCACTAGTTCGCTAAGACCTGATGAACCGATTGTCAGGCAGCTAAGCCCCATCGGATTGGCAAATGCCACTTGGTCACTAGGCCAGTATGTAGCTTTTGCATAGATGTTATCGACCCTGGCGTTTGTTCTAAAAACGAGGGTTTTTTAGGATTAAGACCAGCAAAAGAATAATTGAATACATAAGGAGCAGATGATGTTTTGGCTCTCAATTTCTACCCATGCTCCAGAGCTCAAAGGCTTGGTTAATAACACCTTGCCATGGAGCTTTTTACAAACCTTTTGGCAATTTTGCCAGTCCTACGGTGACTATCACGCGTTGCCTCCAAGTCAACGTCGTCGCTTTATTCTCGAGCGAGAAGCTTGCCAGAAGGCAGAGTCTCGCTATTGATGATGAACGACGAGTGATGATGAACGACTAGACAGGTTAGGCATTAATCGCGATGAATTCAGAATCCGGTTCAACCAGACAATGGGGTCGCGC
>CAZFWL010000585.1:0-3096 GCA_964522775.1 uncultured Halomicronema sp. | reverse complement strand
AGTCCGTCAGTTCTTTCGCCATGCGCACGAGATCAGCATCCGCAGCGATATCTAGCAAGGTCGCACCGCCTTTGTCCGCTGCTCGCACTACCGCTGCCACGCGATCGCGATCAAAATTCGTCAGGCCGCTAATAATTTTCAGTGCTTGGCCCTGGGCAAATGCCGTTTGAAGCTTGGCTTGCATAGTCAAAGAGTCCCCGTAATCAGGTTCGTAACTGCCCTATTTTGCCATCCTCTTCACCCCCATCGCCGCTCTCCTAAGATTTCGTAGACTGGTGACCCGAGAGCAGCATTCGGCCTTTCCGAACAATTTGTCTAGCAACCCATATGCCGAGTTCTGCCACTTGCCAAGATCGCATTTACAGAGGAAGCAAGATCGCCCCACCTACCGCTGATCGTCACAGACTTGCCGTGGGATCCTGCGATGCAGACATCACGTCCGACCTGGCCTGAGAGCTGCGACCCAACTTCTAAATAACCATTACTGCATCAATTTCACACCCAACGACAGAAACGACTGTTGACAGATTAGCTAGCGCAAATTATTGTTTAGGAGTCCAATTAATTAGTATTCCTAACTAAAGGAGTTGGCGTGATGAAAACGTTTCTCGGTCTATTGGGTGCGGGGTTGTTGTTGGCCGGAGGCTTGAGTTTTGCAAGTCCGTCCTATGGAGAGGTCGTAGTCGCCACGCCGCGATCGCCCGCGCTAGAAATTCAGTCGGCTCAGGTGCAGTACATCGAAGAGCTGGATTTGCTCGTGTTTGAGCAGCAGGTGTCAGGAACGGTGGGCTCGACCTTGCCGGAGCCAGCGGGTCAACTGGATGGAGCGCCGGTGTTGGGCTACGTCTTTCCCACTACCCTCAGCCCAGAAGATGTGGGGTTTGGCGGCGTGGATGGAATTTTGGCGTTAGCGATCACGTCGCACCCAGATTTTGATGACACCCCACTGTGGGATGAAGACAACGATGATGACTACGCGAATGATGGCGTGATTTGGCATTCCCACTGGGTAGTGCTGACTGGGGACGATCGCGTGCCAGGCGGACTCTCAGTCGCAGAATTTGCAGCAGATGATGAGTCCGTGGTGATGCCACCCACGAATCCTGGCATGACCATATATCTGGACTCCCCTGGCTTTGCGATCGTGACGGATCAAGACACCTTGCGGGTGTTGGTACCGGCGCAACGGGTTGACCACATCACTGACTTCAACTTCGATGCGGTCACCGCTTACATGCAAGTGAATACCAGTGATGCCAACCGGCCGACGTTGGGAGTGTATGAGGTTTACAGCGTGGGATCGGGCGACCTGAGCTTGCCCTATGGGGTTGAGCGTTACACCAACTGAGCTGTTATCGCGACATAACTAGCGGCTGCCGGGGTGAAACCTGGCATCGGCCGAGCCTGTCTGACTCAGTGACCTGATGTCTTGACTCGCCTTCGGTAGTCGCTCCGAATTGCAAGCACCATACATTGCTGACCGAGGAGAAACCCATGCTTAATGTTGAAAAGTTGGAGCTTAGCTTTGCACAAATCAGGGATCGAGGTCCTGAGTTCACTGCCGCTTTTTACCAAACGCTCTTTAGTAGTTGCCCGGAGGTCAAACCACTCTTTGGGCAGGTGGATATACAGGAACAGGGGAAAAAGCTGTTTGCGTCGTTAGGGCTGGTGGTCGCTAATTTGCGTAATCCCGATAATCTCACCCAACCGCTGATGGCGATGGGGGCGCGGCATGCTCACTATGGCGTTACGACTGATCATTACCCCTTGGTGGGCAGCGCCATGCTTCAAGCCTTAGCCTCAACGCTGGGATCAGATTGGACCCCCGAGTTGCAACAAAATTGGTTAGAGGCATATCAAGTCGTTGCCAACGTCATGCTTCAAGGCGCTAATCGCGCCACCCTAGATATGCAGCTCGGGGCGGTATTGCAGGGAGAGTTTCAGGTCAAAGCCTTGAATCTCCTGCTGGTATTTCAGGTCAACTGTCCCGGATGTTTTGTGTATGCGCTGCCGTTAGCGGCGCGGCTGCACGACCACTATGGCGATCGCGTCAATATTCTCGGCCTCTCGACCGCCTTTGAAGACTTTGACCTGAATACGTTGGACAATACTCATCGCCTGCTGGCCACTGGTGAAGTGGTGGGCATGACGAAACTGTATTGGCAGCGGCAGGGACACAACTCATATGACGTGCCTATCCAATTTCCGATCGCTTTTGATTTGCTGGAGGGTTCCCAACCAGTAACACCCCCCGATGGGGAAAGTCCTACTTCTGCGGCAAGAGGTATCGGTTATACATTTCGGGTCAACCAACTCCAGGGAACGCCGTCGTGGATTCTGTTTGATGAAAGCTGTACGATATTGGCGCAATGGTTCGGGCATAAGTCCGAGTCCGCCGTGGAGTCACTTCTCCAGGAAGCGCTTGCAGCGAACTCTGTTACTAAGTTCAATGAGCAATCCGTTTGACACGATTAATGAGCCGATCGCTCAACGTACGATCTCAGGACTCTCGAAAATCTGTACGGCTTTACGGAGTCAAGCTTGGGTCGGTGCTGAGTCGCAAGGGCTAACACCGACCCAAGGCCAGATTTTGGCGCTGTTGCAGTCGACTCCAGGGCAAGATATGCGGTTGTCGGCGATCGCGGCGGGCATTGCCACCACCCCAGCAACCGCTAGTGAGGCAGTGTCATCCCTGGTGAAAAAAGGGCTCGTCTCGCGGGAACGAGCCACGGACGATCGTCGGGCGATCGCCATTCGCCTGACCCCTGAGGGAAAACAGCAAGCTGCCAAAGCCGCCGACTGGCCTGACTTTTTGCTGGATGCAGTGGAAACCCTGCCCCAAGAGGAACAAGCCATTTTCTTCAAAGGCTTGACGACCATCATCCATCAACTCCAGGAAGACCATAAAATCCCGGTTTCACGGATGTGTGTCACCTGCCATTATTTCAATCCCAATGTTTATGATGACCGCGATCGGCCCCATCACTGTAATCTGGTGGACGCTCCGTTTGGGGCTGGTGAGTTGCGATTAGACTGCCCCGAGCATGTTGCCAAACAAGCTAAAAATTAGCGTGACTGTGAACCCAGTACGGACAG
>CAZFWL010000584.1:0-3096 GCA_964522775.1 uncultured Halomicronema sp. | reverse complement strand
AGCCGCCGCCTTGTTCGACATTGAGCTGTTTGACAGTGCCGTCTTCGACCAACAGACATTCGTAGCCGCGATCGTTGGCTTCGCGCATGGTGCTTTGCACACACACCTCAGTCGTGACGCCAGTGAAGATCAGGTGGGTAATGCCGTGGCGTTGTAGTGTCGTCGCGAAGGAAGTGGCGTAAAAGGCTCCCTTGCCGGGTTTAGCAACCACGGTTTCGTTTATCTTAGGCGTCAATTCTGGAATGATGCCGTTGCCGGGTTCACCCAGCACAAGAATGCGCCCCATCGGGCCAGGGTCGCCAATTTTGAGGTCACTATTGCCGCGATCGCGCTTCGAGGGCGGGCAGTCGGATAAATCGGGATGATGCCCCTCGACGGTTTGAATAATTAGCCAACCGCGATCGCGAAATGCCTGCTGCAGTTTTTGTACTGTGGGGACAATCTCTCGAAGTGGCGTTACGTCGTTGCCTAGAGCTTCCCCAAAGCCGCCAGGTTCCAGGAAATCCCGCTGCATATCAATGATGATGAGTGCGAGGCGATCGCCCGTCGGGAGTGGGTAGTGATAGGGCTGCGCCGCAATGTGAGCCATTGTCTTTCCTCTCAGACCGATAGCCAGGTATGCGGCCAATATTAGTACGGTTTTCAGTTCCGCAAGGTTGATGCTCCAGTCAGGATGGACGGAAACTCAATGCACAACTGGAATATGTTGCCCTATGGCTTACTGGCAGGCGGGACCGCTAAGCCTTCCCCTCACTACATCAGGGCCTTTGGCCGCGACTTGAATATTACCTACCTGTAAGCTGCCTTCGAGCGTCACAGAAAACTCACCCTCAATAAATCCTCCGCCTGGCTGCCACTTGATACCGCTAATTTGAGCATTCGGGTCGGGATTGACCAACTCACCTCGGGGGGTAGCGCTCACTACGGTGGCGCAACTTGGCAAGCCCAAGACCCAATTACTCAAATCTTGGGCGCGGGGCAACTCTTCCATGTAATAGCGCCAAGTTGAGGAAGTTCCGCTAAAGACCACATCGATAAACGTGATCCGGTAGCCGTTCGACAACTCAATCACCTCGCCACTGGTGACCGGTTCAGCAGGGGTACCCGTGGGTAATGCTGGGGGCGTCCCAGTCGGAATTGTCGGAATTGTTGGAATCGTGGTGGTGGTCGTCGTCGTAAAGATGGCTGCCGTGATGGAGATGATCTCGACATAGGCCTGGCTCAGTTCAAAGGTTTGACGTAGGTCACGTCCGCCCCCTGGGATGTCATAGCGCACTTGACTGACACAATTAAGTTCCACGTCCTCCAGGGTGATGTCGTCCCCAAATTCTTGCTCTAGCCCTTCTAGCAAATCTTCGACCGGAATGATCTCGGGGGCCAAAGTCACCGCTCCCGCCTCCCTTTGGATTAACCGAGCCCCACGGTTCGTATGAATTTCGACCCACTCGTCACTGTCCGATTGTCGAGCAAACACTTGATACACTGCGTTGGCATAGCTGGTAGTGGGTTTATTTAAGACATCGAGTTGCAGAACGAGGTCAGTGATGTCCTGGTTTTCGTCAAATAGTCGAGCTACTCGCAAGGTCGAGTTCCAGTCAAGAGACTGGCTGATGGCTACAGGCGGCTCCATTGGGGCATCAGCCACCAATGCCTGTCCCCAAGCTGGGCCGTGATGACTATTAATGCCTAACGTCATGGCCAGCATGAGCGCCGCACTGACGAATCTTTGGGTTGATGTACCGGACAAAGCCAATCTACCTGTAGACATGGAAGTCACCACCTGGGTTTGCTTTGATCGAGCATGACGTTGAACAGTCGCCATAATGTTCCCGATTGACTATTTGGCAGTCACCGGCAAGCGAAATCTTAATACCGATCAGGCTGCGATCGCTAATGCTGGCTGGTGAAAGGTGGCAACAAAGGCCGCTAGAAATTTTTCTACTAGCTCATCTCCGAGAGCTTGATACGCGGATCAACAAAGGTGAGGGCGATATCGGCCAGCAGGTTGCCAATAATCAAAATCACGGCTCCCATCATCAGACTTGCCATCACGAGATATAAATCCTGCGCCTGCACTGCCTGCAAAATCAGACGTCCGAGACCAGGCCAGTTGAAATAGTTTTCGGTAATGAAAGCCCCTGCGAGAATGTTGGCAAATTCGAAGCCCAACAGCGTGATCATCGGGTTGATCGCATTGCGCAAGGCGTGAACGTAAATCACTCGTTCTTCCGGCATGCCTTTGGCTCGGGCCGTCCGAATGTAATCTTGCCGCAGCACATCTAATAATTGACCTCGCATAATGCGCTGGAGTCCGGCGTAGCTAGTAATGCTCAGGGCCAGGGTCGGTAGGACTAAATGCCAGGCCACATCGAGGATTTTGCCGAACCAGGTGAGGTCCTCGTGGTTGATGCTGGTGATGCCGCCAATAGGAAACAATGGGGCCGTAATTTGGGCAAAAAACAGCAACAACAGGCCCGTGATGATGGTGGGAATGCCCTGGCCGACGTAGCTAATGACGCGCAAAAATTGGTCAATCAACTTGTTTTGTTTGACGGCGCCAACAATGCCTAATGGAATTGCGATCGACCAGGTCACCACGATCGACGAAATCGAAAGCAGTAGCGTATTCGGAATGCGTTCCCAAAGCACTTCTGCAACGGGGCGCTGATAAGCAAAGCTGGTGCCAAAGTTAAAGCTACTGATGACCTGCCATAGCCAGCGAAAATACTGCTCCCACACAGGGCGATCGAGGCCAAATTGTTCTTCCAGCTGCTGAATTGTTTCGGGGGAAACCTGCGGATTTTGGCGGTAGAGGTCTAAGAAATCACCAGGTGAGAGCTGAATGATGAAAAAGCTGAAGATGGAGGCGAGAAACAGCGTTAGCAGCGCTTGCAAAATTCGCTTGAAAATGTACAGACTGGTTTCACTGGTGAAGAAGCTTTGGGCAAGTTGCCAAACTTCAACCGGCGATCGCTGAGCTGGGGTAGGTTGAGACGGAGTCATACAGCCAAAAACGCAGAATGCTCTCTATGTTAATACTGCACCAAGCTGATCACCGGTACTGACGGTAACTTTTTTCGGCCCCCGAGGTCAGAC
>CAZFWL010000583.1:0-3100 GCA_964522775.1 uncultured Halomicronema sp. | reverse complement strand
GACGAAGGCGCTGACGTAGCGATTATTGAATGACAAAACATCACTGTTGTCCTGGGTCTCTGGTGGCGGTAGAGGTACGAGACGTTTCCAGCCAACTTTTTGGGCACTAACCAAACCATAGACTGCAACTTGAGTTATGGACGTTAAGTCCAGCCCCTTCAAGTCTCGCTGAGCCAGCAGCGTATGAATTTTGGCGATAGCGCGGTGAGGCTTTTGGGCCGAGGTGGGCTTGAGCTGAATCTGGAGACGGTCATCTTGCAGACGGGCAGTGCCCTCAAGCCCCTGCGATCGCAGCAGTTGGATCAAGGTACTGAGATCAACCGATGGCGGCGCCATCTCTTCCGCGGCTGGTGTCTCGGCGATTTCATTAGGTTGCAGGTGTCGTTTGAGTAGAGCATGGGCGTTTTTGAGTTCTGCTATTGCACCGCGATCGCCCTCGCGCAACAGCGCAGCACGGCGTTGGAAATAAGCCGCATCGACCGCCGATAAAGTTGCCTCGGAGGGGAGCCCTAATGTGGCGAATGCTTCATCGACGAAAGATGTCGGGATGGCAGTTGGGGCTAGGTAAGAGTTTTCTAAGGGCTCAGAGGCGGCGGGGTGAGATGAGGCGTCAGAGGCGACAACAGCTGGCTCATCAGACTCCGTACCCAAAAGGACGATTTCATCTTGCCAGCCGATGTCGGGATGGTCGGTCAAGGTGCAGTGAATTTGCACCACCCCAATGGCATCGATCTGCAATCGCTGAATGCCACGACGAATCATGGCGACAACGCTAGTTTGCTCGGGTAGCGGTTGTCCAGAAAGCTGCAGCACGAGACGATAGCTGTGGCGTTCGGCGGTGACGGTGATGCCCTGCTTGGTCAATGCTTGGTTCAACAGGGTCGCGATCGCTGAAGCATCGCCCGCTTTAGCCCGTTCGATCAGGGAAGTCGTTGACATAAATCACCTTCCAGCGCCAGCTATAGGATGCCCAGATTTCTGAAGGGAGGCTGACAAGTCCTTTCTAGGCTGGGTCGGAATGGTAGCGTTAAGCAATACGTCTGGCTGTTAAGTCAGCCTGCTCTAGTGGCTTTTATTGTTGTTTGCGATGCCTATCTTCATCACGGTAAAACTATTTGCGGCGTATCAAGATGCCTATGGTCAATCTGAGTTGACGCTAGAACTGCCTGCTGCAACGACAGTAGCTGAGGTGCGAGATCGGCTCATTGCCGAACATCCAGACTTAGCAAAATGGCGTGACTTGACCCGTTTTGGGGTCAATTTACAGTTTGTAGAACCCGATACGGTCTTGCAGTCAGGTGATGAAATCGTCTTGATTCCACCAGTCAGTGGGGGCTGAGACCTCTGCTGCCCAATTTAGCTACGCCCCCATCAAGTAATTTTGTGATCAAAAAAGGTCCAAGCCTGCAGACTTGAACCTTAAAAAAGTCAAATTGCGCTGGCAATCACTAAGCGATTAAACCAGCCTTTAAGTGAAGATCACTTAGCGGTGAGCGAAGCTCCGAGTGTTGTTGCTCTCACGAGGACGAGCCTTATTGACACGCATGTCGCGGCCCATCCATTCCGCACCGTCAAGGGCGTCGATGGCGGCTTGCTCTTCGGATTCGGCTCCTAACTCAACGAAGCCAAAGCCGCGCTTGCGACCCGTTTCGCGGTCAGTGGGCAGTTGCACGCGCTTAACTGCACCATATTCACCGAACACTGTGGTCAAATCTTCTTCGGTAACGTCGTAGGACAAATTGCCGACATAAATGGACATAAGTTTTCTCCAAAATTTGAGGAATATCGAGAGTTAAATTTCGGAGAGAACTTTGCTAGCGGAAAACGTGAAAAAATCGTTCGTACCTGAAACAAAAACTGCAACCGAATCTACATAATCTCTGAACAAATCCTAACATCATCTTCCCTAGGAACGGCACCCCTTTTACCGCTCAGTTGGGCAAAAAGTGTGCAAAGCTTAATATTCTGACTGCTTGCTGCACAGCAAGCTTCGCTCTATAACCACCCAACATCCTTACGTGTCATGCCTTATTCCCATGTGTTCTCCTGAATCAAGCGCCACATAGGAATACGTCAATGTTGCGAGCACGTATCAGCGTTCTCTTACTAAGACCGACAAAGTTTGCTCTCAGTCACCTCATTGCGATTTGCCAAAATCATGAAAACACAACGCTTACTCAAGGTCTTACAGTTTGTGGCCGTTGTGCTGTTCATTACTGCCGCGATTGTCCTCATTCAGCGTTTTGGCGTTGCGCAGTTGCGATCTCAAGTTGAGCAGTGGGGCGTCTGGGCTCCTGTGGGCATTTTTCTCCTCCGCTTCACGAGCGTGGTGATTCCGGCTTTACCGGGCACTGCCTATGCGATCTTGGCAGGTGGCCTGTTGGGCTTTGGCAAAGGGATCGCAGTAATCTGCTTTGCCGATATTTGTTCTTGTTCTCTTAGCTTTTGGCTCTCGCGGCGCTATGGTCGCAATCTGGTCAAACGATTGGTTGGTGAAGGATTCATGTACCGCATCGATAACTTTAGTCAGCGGCATCTGGAGCGCAATTTTTTCCTGATGACCGGGTGCTTAATGACCGGATTTTTCGATTTCGTCTGCTACGGTGTGGGTTTAACCAAGGCTCCCTGGGGGCGGTTCATCCCCGCGTTGGTAATTAGCATTGCGTTGTCTAATCCGCCTTTTGTGGCCTTGGGGGCGGGCATTTTGGAGGGCGGCGCGCGATTACTCGTCTTTGCCCTGTTGGGGGTATTTGGGCTAGCGGTTGTGACTTATCTCGTGCAGCGCGGTAGCGCTACCGCTTGAGTCCAGATCTGCGTTCGACTCTAGCGCCAAAACCGGCGATCGCAGGGCTAGAAAACTTCATCTGCATCGCCCCATTCATCTCGGGCTTGGGTGTCTGCTTCGACAAAGGTTTGCCTCAGGGTTGACCAATCCATCTGACGGGCTGGTTCGTCCAGTTTGAGACGGCCCGTTTCGAGGTAGAGTAGGCGATCGCAAAAGTCCTGCACGAGGTCAAGCTGATGGTTGCTCATCAACACCGTCAGTTTTTGCTCTTTGATCAACGCTTGGATCAGGTGCAAAATCCGGCTGGCAGCCCCA
>CAZFWL010000582.1:0-3102 GCA_964522775.1 uncultured Halomicronema sp. | reverse complement strand
ACACATCTCCTACACGCTCCCACAGACCTGAGGACCGTAGGGCGTCGGGTGGATGACTAGGCCTGTCGCACGATGTGGGCAAACCGCCTCTTAAGCACGATGCGCGCTCACCCGGCCCTACAGCGCACCGCGCCAAAGCGCCGTCACCCGCATCGCCCTCCGAGGTCGTTCATGAAGCGCAGCTCCCCCTCCGCACTTCTTCTTTTTGCCGCCGCCACCCATGCCGGGGTAGCCCCGAAAGCCCGGCTGGGCACCGCCGCCCATGCCGGGCAAGCCGCCACCCATGCCCGGGAATCCGCCGCCCATGCCTGGGAAACCGCCACCGCCCATGCCCGGCATCCCCATCTGGCCAGAGCCCATTTGTTGCATCATGGTGCGCATTTTCTGGAAATCGCTGACCAGCTTACTCACGTCCTTATCCTGGTAGCCAGAACCGCGGGCGATTCGGCGGCGACGGCTGGGGGAACCAGAGAGCAATTCTGGGTTTTGGCGCTCTTCCTTCGTCATGGATTTGATCATGGCTTCGACCCGGCGCAGTTGGGTCTCGCCCTGTTGCAGCTGATCGTCAGAGATCTTGCCCGCCATCCCCGGAATCATTTTCATGATGCCGCCGAGGGAACCCATGTTTTTCATCAAGCGGGTTTGTTTCAAGAAGTCATCGAAGTCAAATTTTGCTTCGAGAATCTTGTTCTGGAGTTTTTCTGCGTCGGCAATATCGACAGCTTCCTGGGCTTTTTCCACCAGGGTCAGGACGTCGCCCATGCCCAAAATGCGGGAAGCCATGCGATCGGGATAGAAGGGCTGAAGCGCTTCCACCTTTTCCCCCACGCCGATGAACTTGATGGGCTGGCCAGAAATTTGGCGCACTGAAAGGGCTGCCCCCCCGCGGGAGTCACCGTCCATTTTGGTGAGAATCGCGCCGGTAATGCCAATCTCTTTGTGGAAGCTGCGGGTGAGGTTAGCGGCTTCTTGGCCCGTCATGGCATCCACCACCAACAGCACCTCGTCAGGCTGGACGGCGTCCTTAATCTGGGCCAGCTCCGCCATCATTTTGGGGTCAATTTGCAGACGGCCCGCCGTATCCACAATGACGGTATCCACGCCCTCTTCTTTGGCTTTGGCGACCCCTTGACGAGCAATTTCGACAGGGTTGGCGTCCGTTCCCAGGTCAAAGACGGGTACGTCAATCTGTTTGCCCAACGTGATGAGCTGATCCACAGCCGCAGGGCGATAAACGTCGGTGGCGACCATCATGGCCGATCGCGACTCTTTGCGCAGGTGCAGGGCGAGTTTGGCGGTGGCGGTAGTTTTACCCGTGCCCTGCAAGCCCGCCATCAAAATCACGGTAGGAGCGGTTTCGGCCTTGGCCAAAGGGGCGTTGGTCTCCCCCATCAGTTCATCATTCACAATTTTGATGAACTGCTGGCCGGGATTCACCCCGGAAACGACTTCGGCGCCGAGGGCTTGGTCTTGTACTTCCGCGACAAAAGCTTTAACCACCTGCAAGTTTACGTCCGCCTCTAAAAGGGCGCGGCGGACATCTCGCAGCGCTTCCTGAATATTGGCTTCGCTGATTTTGTCCTGGCCTCGGAGCTTTTTCCAGGCCGAGTCAAATCGTTCAGAAAGGGCTTCAAACATAAGTAAATTGCGGCAGGTTGGCGGAAACGAAGGTTAGAGTAGGCAAAATGGTTAGTAAACCGTATCTTGCCTGGCGGGATAATTTTTCAGAACCTCTATTGTAAAGGGTAGTCGCCTTGGACTAGACCTTCGGTGCGGACGGGTTTCTGGAAAGTTGCCCTGGTTCAATGAAGGGTTAGGCATGTTTTTCGACCAGCTGGCGAGTCAGCGAGGAACGTCCGGGTCTACCGCTGAACCGCCAACTCATACGATTCCGAGGGTGGGCTCGGGCCGATAACGGGCATGCTGTCTTGGGATCTACCAGTGATGATCAGCAGGGGGACACAACGATGGCAGATGGTCAAGCGGAGCAATCGAAGCAATTTGACCAAGTTGCTGTAGCGAGCTGGTGGTCAGTTTTAGAACACCATAGCCGCCTGCTGGTGGCGGCGATTGATATGGAGAGCCATCGCATTGAATGGACAAGCGATCGCTTTCGGCAGTTGGTCGGCATGGTGGATGTGCCGCCATCCTTAGGGGATGCGGTGTTGCAGCGGCTATCGCCGGATGATCAGTTGTGGGTGCGAGAGCGTATTCGCCGTCATATCTTGAACGCAATTTTGACGGAGCGCTACGGGCAAAGCGACCTATTACCCTCTCGCTGGTTACATGAGTCGCTGATTGTGTCGGTGAGCCCCTTGGCGGACGATCGCGCCCGCTTTGTCGAATTCACGATGAGCAGCGATCGCCTGCAATTGCGTACGCTAGCCCCCGCCGTGACAGCCGCGTTAGACCGTTGCTGGCCGGAATCCCCTAGCGCGAGTGAAGTCTTGCAGCAGCTAGAGAATCCCCATTCGCCTTTGCAAGCGGTGTTGCAGCTGCTCAATCCGCAAACTTACACCGCCAGCGGCATCGTGTTGATTGAAGGGATGGATGTCAGCGATCGCGAAGTCACACAACGGCTCATCCACCTGCTACTGGATCGCGAATCCATTTTGCAGCCCCAACGTTTTTTGCAGGCCAACACATTGCTGAAGCGGCTATTTCGCGCCACCGACAGCCTGATTCTCACGGCTGAAGACAATAACGCGGCCCTGTATCTGGATTTGCACCGATCTGAGTGGACCATGCATCCGTTGCCGGCGGACTGCCTACAAGAATCGGCGTTATCCAAAGCGGCCTCCGAAGGCACCGTGTTGAATCTCAAAGACTTAAGCGTGCCGGCTTTGTCGGCCTGCGAACCCATGCTGCGAGCTCGGGGCGCAAAGTCTTTGTTGATCTTGCCGCTCGTGGTGAAATCAGCTCGCCTGCAGGATTCACCTAAGTTGCTGGGCGTGGTGGGGGTGATGAGCGACCAACCTGACGCCTTTGACGCGATCGACGAACACAATGCCAAAACCTTGGCCCCAGCCCTGACCATTGCCATGCGGCAAAGCGTCAATGAGCGGTTCATTCACATTCACGAATCGGTGCGCTGGCGATTTG
>CAZFWL010000581.1:0-3104 GCA_964522775.1 uncultured Halomicronema sp. | reverse complement strand
ATGCCCGCCTGCACATAGCCACTATTGATATGGTTCACCGTGAAGGACTGTCCCTGCTGGGTGGTCAGAGTGTGCTCTAGGGAGAGGCGGCTCAGGGCAAATTGCCGTTGCGGATTCCAAGCGATCGCCCCCCGCCCCAAAATCGGGCCAGAAATCCATTGACCATCCCGACGAATCGCCCCCAGCGGCAGCTGATTATTGCGGTTAAAGAATCCGGCATTGATGGCAACGTAGGCTTGGTTGCTAGCCGCCATCGTTTTGAGCGGCGTGATGCCGGGGAGCTGGTTAGGACTACCCCAAATCGGTTCTAGCTGAGTACGATCGCTCAAGCTTAGCCAGATTTGGTGGACCGGAAACGCACGTCCCCCAACGCTGAGATACTGCTGCTTCCACAAGACGCCGGGAGCCCAGCGAATTTCTCGGGGCACGACATCGGTTTGACTGATATCGATGACCACGCGGTTGGGATTGGGCAAGCTCCAGACTCGGGGACGCGACGTGTTATCGAAGGTGCCGCGAATTTGAATCTGTCCCCCAGTGGTCGTCACGTCTAGGGAATTGAGCTCATTCCCGTCGCCGCTGGTTAGTGCTGTCGGGTCAAAGTCAGGACTCGCCTGCGCCTGAATCGTCAGCGTAAAGGCGGTCGCGTCTTCGTCAAAGCTCCACAACACGGGGCGGTCTACTTCCAGCACCAGGCGATCGCCCCAGGGTTGCTTACCCCGTCGCCCAGCCGTCACCGTCCCTTTCGGCGCGTGAATTTGGAGATTTGTACCGTTGGGCACGAACTGCCAACCTTGTTGTGCTGCCCACGTGGTTACGTCTAAAAAGCGGTAGCCATCAACAAACCAGGTCGGCAGCGCTGTCGCTTCATTAGCAAACCAGAGGACGGGCTGTTGATATGCCGTGGTACTGTTTTGCAGATCTAGCCCCAAGTGAGTCATTAAGGGGATGTCAGCCATGCCAATATGATTACCCCGCTGCTCCCAGGGTACGGGCACTGTCTGGTTGCCGATGGTGACCTGAGTCCCTTGAGTGGTGGTCGGCAACTGCGCGACGGGCGGCGCTAATTGGAGGGACTGTTGCTGTTGGGTCGTTAAGGCGATCGCCGACTCTTCCGGAACCATCGCGATGCCGATCGGTAAGCTCAAGATGCTGACCCCTAGCATGGAGCCCATCCAAGGCCCCATTTCTTTCCAAGCGGCTTTCCATGACATTGTCATCGGCATGCAAAATTTCCTCTGGGCTACCTGTCGGCGATTTACCCGATCGAGTTCCTCAAAAGCGTAATCTTTCCTACAGCAAACGCATCCGGTTTTCCCTCAGACTGAAACACTCACTTACGATCGCAAGTGCTGTTTTGCCCTCCATCCTGGTATCGAGGTCGACTACAGTTCTGCTCTGCATCGAAAAAAGGATAGGCAGTATAATCTTCAACCCGGGGTCATGATAGAAATAAATTATTAAGACCTGACATGATTTAACGATTGCCTTCACCTGGTCTAGTCGCCGCGGCACTGTTGCCGAACCCCGGTTTGTGGGTAAATCGAGCATCTATTAGGCTCCCTGGGACACCCCGATTTCTGGATCGTTCTGGCAGCTGGTCAAGATGCAGCAGTCGCAGTGGGCGTTTGATCTCGAAGGTTACGAATGGCATTAGCCATAGCCGGTTATGGCCGAGTCGCTTGAGGCGACTACTTTTGTTGACATCATAATTTTGAGCCGTCTCATGGGGAATACACCGTTGAACCAACATCAGTCCAACCAACACCAGACCAACAGCATGCTGCTATGGGGGCCACGCGCCATTGTGGAAGAACGGGATGCTTGTGGCGTTGGTTTTGTGGCGGATCAGCAGGGCCGCTCCAGCTTTAAATTGGTGCAGCAAGCGCTGAATGCCTTGGGCTGTATGGAGCACCGGGGGGGATGCTGTGCCGATCGCGACTCCGGTGATGGGGCTGGTGTCATGACGGCTATTCCCTGGGCGTTACTGCAAACTTGGGCTACTGAGCAGGGTATCGACACGCCTTTGACAGCGGAAAAGACTGGAGTTGCCATGGTCTTCTTGCCAATGCAGGAAGCAGCAGCCCAGATCGCTCGCGAACGCTTCGAGGCAGCGGCGAAAGCGGAAGACTTTACGGTGTTGGGGTGGCGGAAGGTGCCCGTTAAGCCTGACGTCCTGGGCGTATTGGCCAAGCAAAATCAGCCCCGCATTGAGCAATTCCTGGTTGAGTGTAACCACGCCAGCGGTGATGAATTGGAGCGGGAACTCTTCCGCTTACGTCGCCGCATTTTCCGCGCGTTGAATAGCTGGTCAGGCGATGCAGCGATCGCGGCGGCACTCAAGGAGACCTATACCTGCTCCTTCTCAGCCCGCACCATTGTGTACAAAGGCATGGTGCGATCGGAAGTGCTGGGCCAGTTCTACCTAGACTTGCAAAACCCCGACTACGTTAGCCCCTTCGCGATTTACCACCGTCGCTTTAGCACCAACACCATGCCCAAGTGGCCCTTGGCTCACCCCATGCGGTTAGTTGGCCACAACGGCGAAATCAACACCCTCGTTGGCAATATCAACTGGATGAAGGCGCGGGAAGCAGACCTCGCTAATCCGATTTGGAAAGGCCACATCGAGGAGTTGTTGCCGATCGTCAACATGGACAACAGCGACTCCGCCAACCTGGACGGCGTCATGGAATTATTGGTGCGCTCCGGTCGCAGCCCATTGGAAGCGCTGATGATCATGGTGCCGGAAGCTTATCGCAACCAGCCTGATCTGGAAGAGCATCCCGAAATCACCGACTTCTACGATTTTCATAGCGGTCTGCAAGAGCCCTGGGATGGCCCGGCCTTGATTGCCTTCGGTAACGGTAAGCAAGTTGCTGCTGCGCTGGATCGGAACGGTTTATGGCCCGCCCGCTACATCGTCACGTCGGACGGCCTGATCATCGTCTCCTCCGAAGCGGGCGTGGTGGATGTCCCCGTGGAAACCATTGTGGAAAAAGGTCGCCTTGGCCCTGGTCAGATGATTGCGGTGGACTTTGAAACCCACGAAATTCTCAAAAATTGGGACATTAAAAAGCGGATTGCGGCTCAGCAGCCCTATG
>CAZFWL010000580.1:0-3116 GCA_964522775.1 uncultured Halomicronema sp. | reverse complement strand
AATTTCTAACCGTCAGAAAGAATGCTGGCACCGCTCAAAGTGCTAATTTTGGGCCGCTTTCAGTAGCTCCAACATATCGTCAAACTCGTATTGCTCAGTCAACGTCGATAGCCGAGTCATGAGTGCGGTTTCTTGCTTTGGCACCTGGGAAATGAGACGTTGCAGCCAATCACTATCGGCTTGAGTCGCCGCACGTTGCACGTCCGAAAGCCAAATGGGCGGCATGGTTTTAAGGCTAGGGGCCAGCAATCCTGAGGTCGGCTTCGGGCCATGAGTTGATGTTCGGGCACCGTTAGTGGCGCGTGTCGCAGGCGACTCACACCGCGAATCTTCGGGGGCGTAGCAATATTCAATGGGCAAATATTGAGCAATAACGTCGAAAATAACGTGCTCTTGGAACGGCTTACGGACAAAATCATCGCATCCAGCTGCGAGGACATCCGATCGCGATTCTTCAAAGGCACTGGCGGTAAGGGCGATGATGGCGGTGGGTTTGGAGGAATAGGGAGCGGGGGATTGGGGGAGTGAGGGAGTGGGGGAGCTGATTTGGGATGGGAGGTGTCCTTGGTCGTTTGAATGGTGAATCGTGATTTCTGTAAGGCTTTGTTCTTCCTGCAAAGTATGTTGAATTTTCTCAAGGGCTCGAATGCGGCGCGTCGCCTCATAGCCGTCCATCACCGGCATCCGCATGTCCATCCAAATCAGATGGGGGTGCCAGGATTGCCATTGGGCGATCGCTTCTCGACCATCTTGGGCTTCTCGAACTTCAAAACCGAGAGGCTGCAGCAGATTCAGCAAGAGCTGACGATTTTCCCAGCGGTCTTCGACAATCAAAATTCGGCAGGCTGGTTGATGGGGCGCGAGTCCGATGATGCGGCGAGCCGGTCGCACAGGAGCCAGGTCCGTCGACTGAGCGGGCTGAGCCTGAATGGTAAAGGTGAAGGTCGCGCCCTTGCCTGCAATACTTTCGACCTCCAGGTGGCCGCCCATCAGTTCCACAAATTGACGGCTGATGGCTAGGCCGAGTCCCGTCCCTTCGTGGGAACGATGTCCTGCGGTGGCTTGTACAAACGGCTTAAAGAGATTCGGCAAATCTTGATGGGGGATGCCCGGCCCCGTATCGGCCACCTCAAAGGCTAGACAAAGGGGCGGCACGGTACCGTTGCCCGGTGAGCCATTTGGGTTGGGCAGATTGGGCTCGCTCTCACCAGCCAACTGGGCTCGCAATCGGACATTGCCCACCGACGTGAACTTAATAGCGTTGCTGAGTAAGTTGATCAACACCTGACGTAGTTTGCCTTCGTCGGCATGCAGGTATTGGGGTAGATCGGGCGATCGCTCAAACTGGAGATCTAATCCCTTCGCATCAGCCTTTGCCCACAACATATGTTCCAGGCTGTCTAGCAACGCAAACAAATCGAAACAGGTCTCGTTGAGCGCGACAAGACCGGCCTCAATTTTGGACATCGACAACACATCGTTAATCAGCGCCAGCAAGTGCTCGCCACTGCGATTGATGATTTCTAAATGTTGCCGTTGCGAGGGCTGGGCTGCCGCATCCCGGATCAGGAGTTGGCTAAAGCCCAGAATGGCATTGAGGGGGGTCCGCAGCTCGTGACTAATGTTCGCCAGAAACTTACTTTTGGCCTGGCTGGCGACTTCGGCAGCGTCTTTAGCCCGGACTAACTCGTCATTGGCTTGACGAAGGGCGGCGGTCCGTTCAGCCACTTCTGCTTCAAGATTCGTGTAGAGACGCCGTAGCTGCTCCGTCATTTGGTTGAAGACGCGGGCAAGGAGGCCAATTTCATTGTTGGCAAGCACAGGCGCGCGGGCGTTGAAGTCGCCGTCGGCAACCCGCTCAGCGGCACCACTAATAGCTTGAATGGGTCGAGAAATGCGGCGAGCGCCCCAATACACTGCGATCGCTGACAGCCCGACTAACGTCAACCCGGTCAAAATAATGGTTCTGGCGAGGGCGCGCGCCGGCGCAAAGGCTTCTTGACAGCTGATTTCGGCAATGAGGGCCAAGTCCCGGTTTTCGAGCCAGCGGTAGACCCCCACCACAGGAACTCCCTCATGGTTGCGATAAATGCCTTCGCCATTGATGCCCTGCATCGCCTGATCAATCGCTTCGCTGTGCAGTCCCTCGGAGAGGTCGGCTTCAGCTTCGCCGGACAGGAAAAAGCTATAGCTGGCCAAGCTACTTCCTTGATTACCGACCAGGAACGTTTCGTCACTCTCGCTGACGCCCGTACGCTCGCGAATGATGGTATCAATCCGTTCCAGGTTAAGGTGCATCGCCAAGAGTCCGGCACTGCTGCCGTCGCCCGCCTGCAGCGGAATGGCGAAGGACATACGAGCTTCTTGGGTGTTGGGCGACAGATAAAAGTTCGGGGCAAAATCCAACTCATCATTCAAAGGCACGTAGCTGTACTGCACCAGCGCCTCAAAATTGCCTTCGGAGGCAGGCGTCGTCGAGAGCAGCACTTGGCCACCGGGGGACAGCACCAAAATTTCAGACAAACTGGAATGCTGCCCCGCGATCGCCCCCATCAGGTTCTGCAGGTATGCCTCGGCGGCAGCAACTTCATCCCCATCCTCAGACGTCACTAGGGTAGCTACCGAAGACTGCACCTCCGGCAAATTAGAAATGGCGAGCATTTCTTCTCGCTGATCTTCAATCCAGCGATTGAGTTCATCTTCCTTGAGGGTTGCGGTCAGGGTGAGGCGATCGAACAGCGCCTGTTTGATGGCATTGCGACTGTGGAGATAGGCAACCGCACTAATCACCCCCACCGTCACCAATGACAGCAAGAGGAAATAGCGAACGATTTGCCCCATCAGGGTTGTGTTCCGGTCAGCCATGACCTCGAACCCTTACGATTGATTCTCCCATTCTGCCAAGATTCGTTGGATTTGCGCGATCGCCTCATCTACGGCCGCTTCCGGCGTCCAACCATCGGTGACCACATGGCCAATCGCTTGGCCCCACACGTTATCGGCCTGCACCTGGGCATACGCCGGATTCACCGCACTGTAAAACGGGCGCGTGGGACGTTTCGTAAACTGCTGGACCGCGACTGAAACATGCTGATCCGCCGGATCGGCCCAAAACG
>CAZFWL010000579.1:0-3127 GCA_964522775.1 uncultured Halomicronema sp. | reverse complement strand
CAATTCGCAAAGACAGCGAGGTCATCGGCGTCACAAGTTTAACCTCGAAATAACCGACGGACGCGGGAAAATAAATCGTCGTGGGGCGCAGTGAGATCCATAAACGAAACTTTTTCACCCAGAAGCCGCCGCGCCACGTTGGAAAAAGCCACGCCAGCGAGGGAAAGCTTTTTCTCCAAGATCAGCGGTTCTCCTTTATTCGTAGAGACAATGACGCGCTCATCATCAGGAATGACACCCAATAGGGGAATCGCCAAAATGTCTTGCACGTCTTGCACCGACATCATCTGGTCTTCTTGCACCATGGCAGGTTTTAGACGATTGATAATGAGGCGCTTGGTTTTAATATCGTTGGCTTCGAGCAGGCCGATGACGCGATCAGCATCACGCACAGCAGAAATTTCGGGCGTCGTGACCACGATCGCTTCTTTAGCTGCCGCGATCGCATTCCGAAAACCGCCTTCAATCCCGGCTGGGCAATCGATAAAGACAAAGTCAAATTTGGCTGCCGACAGCTTCGATACTAGTTCGGCCATTTGCTCCGGCGTGATCGCTTCTTTTGAGCGGTTTTGCGCAGCGGGCAATAACGCTAAGTTGGGCTGACGCTTGTCTTTAACCAACGCTTGTTCCAGCCGACAATCACCCGCCAGAACATCTAGCGCGGTGTACACAATGCGATTCTCTAACCCCAGCAATAAATCCAGGTTACGCAGCCCAAAGTCCGCATCAATGACAGCAATGCGCTGCCCCTGTTGGGCCAGGGCCATGCCTAAGTTAGCGGTGCAAGTGGTTTTGCCAACGCCACCTTTGCCAGAGGTCAGTACAACAACGCGGGTCATAAAAGATCGAGTGGATGTCTGCGAAAAGTCTACAACGGGTCAAGTCGGTTCGGCGATCGCCAAATCAGAACTTGATCTGCTTGATTATGCCTTACTGTGTCGCGATTACTGCACCCGATTCTCAACTTTCTTGGTGCGATCTCAATCGCCTTCTTGGGATCAGGGCGACACAGCAGCAAGCATATCCTCGACTAAATAGAGATTGGGGGCACCGTCTAAGACAATTCTGCGCCCGTCCCCTCCGTCTGCTGGTGAACTGGCATGGCAAACACCGGCGACTCAATCCACAGATACTTTGAGAGCCAATAGACACAGACGTAAAATGGCCCGGTATCGAGCAGCGCTGCCACCAGCTTAAAGGCATAGCCATAGGCAATAAACAGAAGCAGCTGCGGCCACAACGCCTGAGTCGAATCAATGGGTAAAACACCCGCGAGGAAGTGCGTAATCAGCACCACGGCCGACGTATCGACAAGTTGGCTGAGCAAAGTTGAGCCATTGTTACGCAGCCACAAATATTTGCCCTGGGTCAGATTTTTCCAAAAATGAAATAGGCGGACATCCACAAACTGGGCCGTTAAGTACGCCGTCATCGACGCCAAAACGGTGCCAAAGGTGAGCGCTCGAATTTCGAAAAAGACTGGTAAGCGATCGGCGGCATCTCGAATGATGGCGCCCGTAGCCGGATCGGTGGCTTCAAAGCCTGGCAATACGCCGCCCAACCAAACGATGAAAAAGACCCATAGGTTTAACAATAGGCCCACCCAGACCACCTGATTCGCTCGCCGCTGACCATACAGTTCCGACAATAAATCCGTGCATAAAAAGGTGAGGGGATACGGCAGCGCCCCCACCGCTACAGTAATCGTCAGCCCGTGATAGCTGAAGATGTTCACAAAGCGGCTGATGCCCAAAATATTCAACATGCCGAGCGTACCCAGGAACAAGCCTGACAGGAGCATAAAGATGATGACTCGTCGCTCTTGAATATGTTCAGGCACAACATCATGGGGGACGATGCCAAACTTCGCCAGATTTTCAGCCGCTTCAATATCGACAGGCATAGGGATGAGGCCAGACTGAGTGCTAAGAAAAACGATGAGGCGAGATCGCTTTGGAGAATAGTCAAAACTGCAGCGGGTTTGAAGCCGCTACAGCTCATTAAAGAACCGGAACATTACCTCTAGAGCTCATAAATCTCGCAACCGCAGGAGCCAGGTAATGGCGGTGGCTACCACAATGACACATTAGGACCACCAGGATATAGCCAGCGTACGGGGCCTCCTGGTCGCAGATCTAGGTGAACAAACCCATTTTCCACAGCTAAGCCGCCTCGAGAGTGATACTTTTTGAGGGCATTGAATGTATCTACGACATTCTCGCCAGACACGTAAAAATCGATCGCATCGCCTTCCAAATGTCGAGACCGGGAAGCACCTCCTACGCGGCGATTTGTCTCAGGATCACGGTAGCCAGAGGTCACTCCAATGGGGCGATCGCCTAAAACGGATCTGACTTCATCCATATATTTGGCTAGCTTTACAATGCGAATGGTGACAGCTTCGCTAATAGGAATTCGCTCACCACCTTTAGTAATTTCGTTCCAAGTAAAATTAGAACCCCAATAAATCCCTTCATAAATGCCCACCGGACGGTTAATCCCTGGCAATGTGATTTTTGGGCCAGTATCAGCCGGGGGCTGATTTGCGGGCGGCTCTGGGGCAGGCTCATCTTGGGGATTGTTGTCGATTTCCACACCTTCAATCTTTACGTGCAATGCATAAACAAACCAGCGGATAGCCTGGTTGTCACCATAGGGTTGAGCTAACTGCAAGAAATAATGATCATCATTTTCGGTATCTAGCGAGCCTTCGTACATGTAGTGATCAACAATTTCTAATTCCGTACCCTCCGGCAACGAAACAATCTGCTCTGGGATAGCCGCATTTTTGAGCTTGCCAGACTGCACTGGCAACGCTTTTAGAAAGGTGTCGACCGTTGCAATAACCTTCATTTATCAACTCCCGAGTCAGTGGTAGATGCAGTCTCATTGTTCACCAGGGGCGTCAGATGTATGACGGCTCAGCGCCCTTTGTGCCAAGCGAAGACAGCTCAAGTTGCCAACACCATGACAGGGCCAAGCGCGATAATGTCTTCCTAGATCACTCAGTAAAACTACTGTCTTAGCTTGCCCCGTAGCTAGCTGCTCTCAGCACATTGTTTACCATTAGTAGCAAGACTGTATGGGATGACAGCTGGGTATCTTGAAGTACGTTAAGCGTTTTATG
>CAZFWL010000578.1:0-3128 GCA_964522775.1 uncultured Halomicronema sp. | reverse complement strand
TTTCGCCTTTCGGAGGCCTCGCTTGTATTCCCGTTTGGAAATGATGGGCATGTCGCCGGTTGTCGCACGTCTGCCATTGCCGCCACCCGCAGCGTGGAATGGCCCACCATCGGGGCCGTATTAATTGCCGGGGGATGCGCCTCTAGCTCAGCAACGTATTCCGCAAAGGTGGCGAAGCGATACCAGGGGCGATCGCCCAACAAATCGAGGGGTGGGGGAGGGCGATCGGTGGCTTTGAGCGGTGCGAGACTGATGCCACAGTTCCCAGTGACAACCGTGGTCACGCCCTGACTCAACTTCGGCGTCATCGCCGGATGGGACAGCAGCAGGCGATCGTCATGGGTATGCACATCGATAAAGCCCGGAGCCACCATCCGTCCCGTGGCGTCAATCTCTTGAGCGGCGGTGAGATGGGAGAGGTCGCCGATGGTGGTGATGCGATCGCCGGTAACAGCGACATCCGCTTTTCTGCGAGTGGCTCCCGTGCCATCGATCACGGTGCCGTGGCGAATAATTAAATCGGGCAAAGCATTAGACATCGACCTGCACTCAAAACTGTTTACGGGTAGGTGTAGCTGATCTGGAGAGTCGTCTGACCACTCATTTCGACAATGTGGCCACCGCTGACAATGCAGATTGGCTCGAAGCGGGTTTTGCCGATGACCTGGCCGTTTTGGCGCACGAGGCTATGGAGGTAAATGCCTACCCCAGAGCGATCGCGATCTGTAAAGGTGCGATCGCTCGTGATCACCCTTTGCGCCACACCGTGTTCGTCCACTTCCACCGCATCCACTTCGCCATAAACGATCGACACCCCAGCTGAAACCGTGAACTGTCCGACCACCGGTTCCATCTCCACCATCTGGCGAAAGCCGATGTCGGCAACTAAGGGAGCCAGAGAGGCATAGGGCGCGATCGCATTGTGCAAGACGCCTAATTTCGCGCCCGTGGCGTCATCTTCGCTATAGGCCATGCCCAAGTCAGGGCGCTTTTGCACCCGCGGCGCATTCCGCAGATGCAGGTTGCCCTGACGATCAATCGTGATAAAGCCTACGTCCGCTTGGGGATTGGCCGCTAGCACAGACTCGGTAGCTTGCTGCGCCGACTGTCCAAACTGTAGAGCCTGTAGGACTTCGACGTTAAGGGGAATGCCGTTGACGCTGGGGCCTTGGGGGACGCGGTGAGCCGTGACGAGCCCAGCAGATGCATCAGCGGTGAGAAATTGGGTCAGTGGTAAAGGGCGATCGGGGCCGGAGGAAATCAGCGCCGCCGAGATCGCATCTTGCACCTCAGGCGGCGGTGCCACGCCCGTCGTTTCCCCCTCGGTAAACAAGGTCCGGGTGCCGCCTCGCTGTGTTTCATAGCGCAGTAGCTTGCCCGTTGGAGTAATCACGGCGAACATGACAAAGCCCCGAATCGCGCCTTCGCCAACCGCTTCGGCTGCCTCTAGCGCCTTGAAAATAGCCCATCCTGCATGCGGACCAGTGGCGGCGATCGCGATCGTCATAACAGTGCCGAAAGAAAGGACCGAGGCATTCTCAAAGAGTAGTCATCAAGCATTAAGCAGGCTGACCGCTGTGCAGCATTTCTTCATGTTTCGCACGGTGTTGAAAGCCGCTCAGCCCCCCTCAGCGAAGCATGTTCGCCTGAATTCATAACCAAACCTTAAACTTATCTGCACAAATTCTCCCCTGATGAGCTTCCCTTTTATGGTCTTTCAGTAGGTTCCTACGATATGGGAAAACTCGGCCCCCTGCTTTAGCAGACTGAATTGAGGAGAACGCAAAAGCATGAGTTTCAACTTTCACCCCCACCATGCCGGTAAATTGCTGGCGGGTTTTGCCCTGGTCGGCTTCGCGATCGCGGGTTGCGGCGGCGACCAAACGGCGACTACCGATACTGGTGAAGACACCGCAACCGAAGAAACCGGCACCCCTACCGAAGGCGGTTCAGTCACCTGGGCGCGCTATGGTGACGCCGACTCCCTTGACCCCCATCGCACCACCACGACTTTGTCCTGGCAGGTGTTTGACCAGATTTATGACACGCTGCTGGCCTTTGACAACAACGGCGAAGTCGTCGCTAACCTGGCCAAAGAGTGGACCGTTAGCGACGACGGCTTAGAGGCGACCTTCGTATTGAATGAAGGCATCCTCTGCCATGACGGCACTCCCTTTGACGCTAACGACGTGAAGTACACCGCTGAGCGGGCGATCAACGAAGAGAACCCCAGTGTCACCAGCGGAGCTTGGGGACCCATCTCCTCAGTAGAAGCGGTAGACGACCTCACCGTGAAATTCACCTTTGAAGAGCCGTTTGGGGCCTTCATCGCCTTCATGGCGGACCCCTTCTCCAGCCAGATTTGCGATAGCGTCGAAGAACTTGGCGAAGACTTTGGTGTCAGTGCGGCAGTGGGCACTGGCCCTTGGAAGCTCGTGAGCTGGACTAAAGGCGACGAGATTGTGCTGGAAAAGAACGCCGACTATCAGAACTTTGGTCGGCCCATCGAAAACTCTGGTGCGCCTTACCTGGATGAACTGGTTATTAAGCAAATCCCAGAATCGCAAACTCGTTTAGCCGGTCTGCAAACGGGTGAACTCGACATTATTGCGGAACCGCCCTTGGAAGAGCTAGACGCAATTCGTTCGGACGATTCCCTCGAACTGTACGTCGCGGAGCAAACCGGGCAAAACGTATTCTTTGAGTTCACCATTTCTCGTCCGCCCTTTGACGACATTCGGGCCCGGCAGGCAGTGGCTTACGCGATCGACCCCGATGCAGCGATCGATATCGTCTTTGGCGATGTGGTGAAGCGCGAAAAATGCACCGTGGCTCGCGGCGTCCTGGGCAATGACCAAGATTTCTGCGCGGAGCACGGCTATGAATACGATCCGGCCAAAGCGCAGGAGCTGCTGGCAGAACTAGGCTATAGCCCCGAGAATCCCCTCACGGTCACGATGATGACCTGGGTCGGCGGCAACCGCGAAAAGATGGTGCAGGTCTTCCAAAACCAGTTGGCGCAAGTGGGCATTGAAACCGAAATCGAAACCATGGATATCGGTACGATGAATGCTCGCGTGAAGCAGGAAAACGAGACCACCGATGGTCAGAGCACCTTCGACATGATG
>CAZFWL010000577.1:0-3128 GCA_964522775.1 uncultured Halomicronema sp. | reverse complement strand
TCAAAGGCGCTGGCCGCTGCTGTGACTTTGGGACTGTTCGAAGATAAGACCATAGAGGGTTAAAAACGGGAGGACAAAGACAGGTGGGTTGAATGAATGACGCTTAATTTATGACCAAAAAGACATTAAAAAAGTGGCTTCTGACTTTACTACAAGACTGGACTCCACCACCTAAAAACATGAGGTCGCGGTCATGACTTAATTCATCCAAAAATACCTTAGCTAACATGGCACCTTATGCCATCAAATTCTGCTAACTGACTAGCTATTAAAGCGGGTGGTGCTGAATATTTCCTGAGAGGACTGCCCGAACTCCCTGAAGGGAAAAATCAGCAATTTCTCAGGAACCCTTGTTAGCGTGATATCAGTGATTCCTGTTTGATGCATGTCCTGGTTACATCGCCAACGTTCAACAGTATTAAAGTGGCTAGATGTCCATTCCCTGCGCTTTCGTCTGACGGCAGGGGTCGTATTGGCGTCAACGCTGACCATTGGCGGCATGGCAGCGTGGCTCAATTGGCAGTTACAACAAAGTTTATTAGCAAGTCAGCAAATCGCGGTGGCCGACTTATCCGATCGCTTTCGTGAAGATGTCAGTCACTATGACCAGACGATGCCAATCCAAGCCGCCGTGCAAAAGGCTATTGACCAAAGAGCGATGGGCGATACAGCTATTTGGGTGCGCACGACGGATGAAGCCATGTGGGCGCAATCTGAGACCTTGAGTATGGGGTCGTGGCAAGCGTCAGGCGTGACCGACTTTGTGCAAACCCTTCCCCCTCAACCCCGGGTCGAATTGGTGACGGTGGGAGATCGCTCCTTAGCACTCTGTGTCAGTGCCTTTGAACTGGCGGGGCAAGAGCTTGGGGCCTTATACGTGATTAAAGATGTCACTCAAGATCGGCTGGCTTACTTAGCTATGACGCGCAGTTTGATCATCATCAGCGGTAGCGCCATCGTCTTATTGGCAGGGCTCATGGCTTTGTATGTGGGGCGATCGCTACAACCTCTGAAATCGCTTAGTCAGCAAGTCACAGGCGTCACTGCTGAAGCGCTCGATGTGACGCAGTTGGAACTTGATAAAGCACCCACTGAAGTCACCGAACTGGCCCAAGCCCTAGACCACACACTGGAATGCTTGGCTCAGTCTTGGGTGCAGCAGCGGCGTCTACTCAGTGATGTATCCCATGAGTTGCGTACCCCCCTGACACTGGTGCAGGGGTATTTGCAGAGTACTCTACGCCGCTGTCAAACGTTGACTACGGCTCAAAGAGAGGGCTTAGAAACGGCTGCGGTAGAAGCCGATCACACGATCCAGATTCTGAATGACCTGCTGGTGCTGACGCGGGCGCGCATGGGGCATCTGCAAATTTGTGCCGAACCCATTGACCTCAAGCCACTGCTGTTGGCTGCCGTCATGCAGGCTGACCCAGCGGGAGATCGCATCGAAGCCGACATTAACGATGCGCCGCTGTGGGTTTGGGGCGATGCCAACGCGCTACAGCAAATCTTTGTCAAACTGCTAGAGAATGCGCTGAACTATTCCCCCAAGACAACTCCCGTTATGGTGCGAGCTAGCCAACAAGCAGACCAAGTCAGGGTGCAAATTTGCGACCAGGGTCGCGGCATTCCCCTGGCTGAACAAACAGCGATCTTTCAACCGTTTTACCGAGTGGATATTGATCGCTCCCGCGCCACTGGCGGTACCGGTTTAGGGCTGGCGATCGTTCAAACGCTGTTGACGCAAATGCACGGTAGCATTCAGGTGCAGTCGGCTCCGGCGGCTGGCAGCACGTTTACCGTTCAATTACCTTTGACCGAAGGAGTTTAACCCCCATGAACCCCAAAATTTTACTCATTGAAGATGAGGAAAAGCTCGCTAAGTTTGTGGAAATGGAGTTGGGTTATGAATCCTATGACGTCACCGTCGCCAATGATGGTTTGTCGGGACTCATGGCGGCGCGCGATGCTGAACCCGATCTGGTGCTGTTGGATTGGATGATGCCAGGACTCAGCGGTGTAGAAGTTTGTCGGCGATTGCGGGCCACCGGTTTCAAGGAACCGATTATTTTGATGACCGCTAAGGATGATGTGGCCGATCGCGTGGCGGGGTTAGACGCTGGGGCTGACGACTATGTGGTCAAGCCTTTTAGCATTGAGGAATTGTTAGCGCGGGTGAGGGCTCACCTGCGCCGCAATCAACCACAAGAGGTGGATGCCCTCCAGTTTCAAGATCTCGTACTTAGTCGTAAAACTCGAGAGGTCAAACGGGGCGATCGCGAGATCGAACTCACGGCTAAAGAATTTGACCTGCTTGATTACTTGATGACCAATCCGCGCCAGGTCTTGACCCGCGATCGCATCTTGGAAGAAGTCTGGGGCTACGACTTTATGGGCGATTCCAACATCATCGAAGTTTATGTCCGATATCTGCGCCTCAAGCTGGAAGCGGAAGGCGAAAAGCGACTCATTCAAACCGTGCGAGGAGTCGGCTACGTCCTCAAAGATTAATGGCTCGGTGCATGTCGTTGATAGGCATAACAAAAGGCGTTGCCATCAATATGACAACGCCTAAGAAATCAACCGAATAACCTGAAATTACGCTTGCTTACGCTTCCCTTTGTTCAAAACAGGAGGGGGCAACGATTTACCACTCCGTCGAGAGTTAGGACTCGACGAACGGCTCTTATTGCGGCTACCGTAGCGGCGATTTTGACCATTCCGAGAATAGCTTTTGCTGCGACCATTGCGACTAGAAGGTCGCTTAGCGCCCGGAATCGGCTGCGGCTCAATTGAGGGATCGGGCTCGTAACCCGGGATGACAGTCGAAGGAATGTCGCGCTTAAGCAACCGCTCAATGTTGCGCAGCAAGTAATGCTCATCCACACAGACGAGAGAGACCGCATCACCTTCGTTGCCCGCCCGTCCGGTGCGGCCAATGCGGTGGACATAATCCTCAGCGACGTTGGGCAAATCAAAGTTCACCACGTGAGGCAACTCGTCAATATCGAGGCCTCGGGCTGCTACATCTGTGGCCACCAAGACGCGTACCTTACCCCGCTTAAAAGAATCTAAGGCGCGAGCACGAGCACTCTGGCTCTTGTTGCCATGAATGGTGTCTGAAGTCA
>CAZFWL010000576.1:0-3129 GCA_964522775.1 uncultured Halomicronema sp. | reverse complement strand
AGGCAAGAGCGTCACTGTGACGACTGAGAGATAATGTGGCTGCCGCCAAAGCATTGAGCGTCAGCGCCGTCTGGGTTTGATTTTCTGCAGATTGAAACCCAGTCAAAGCCGACTCCCAGGCAGCGATCGCCCCCTCATAATCGTTCGCTTGGAAGGCCGTCAGCCCAGTTTGAAAGGCAGCGACGGGGTCAGACTCCGTCACGCTTTGGCTGATCATGACAGGCGCCGACTGCGGTAACACGGGAGGCTGGATTTCAATGCTCAGCAGCACTGCCGCCCACAGAGTCGATAGCATGAGATTCTCCCCATTCAGCGATCAATACCCGCTGTTTTACTCTTCACACCCAGCGTCGGGATCTTCATCATCTTCGTCACAAATTTCTAAGACTTGATCCTCTATGGCGATTTGCCCGCGCAGGGTTGCTTCATCATCTTCATCAGACAGGTCATCTAACCCGGTGGTATCTGCGACTTCGTTCGTGGGTTCAAACAACTGACTCTCCAAAAAAGTGACGATGGTGCGGTCGGGTTCGGCGAAGAGCAAGCCCGCAACGGTGCCATTTTCTCCCAGGGGCGGTGCAACGCCGCCATCCCCCGCGATCGCAGGCCCGATAAAGAAGTTGCGGTCTTCAAAACGACGGGTATTGAGGGTATCGAAAGCGATCGCAATTTCGCCGCGCGTGTCGGGATCAATTCTGATGCCTCGGAAAAAGTATTGCTGATCGGCAGCAGGGGGAATGGGATTGTCAGCAGCGTCACGGGGTAGAGGAATCGCCACAAAAATGCTCAGGTCATAGGTGTCAGAAGCGATCGCGTTGCCATCGGCATCCCGCTGAGACACGGCCTCCACGCGAAAGAAATCCTCGACTCGGAAGGTATCGGCGGCGTTGACTACGAGCCCCCCCGCTCCAGCCAAAATGCTATCTACCGTGATATCGCCCTGCGTGGATTCCAAATAGACGCGGCTACCATTGCCGCCGCCGAGGCCTACCGCACCCGAAATCAGCGGTACGCCGTCAGCGTCGGTGATCTGCCGCTGCAAAGCATTCAAATCACCGGCTTGAATAGACGCGCCAATTACAGTCAAGTTGCCGTCCGTTTCCACCGACGGGGCAATGTCGGCGTTGTTGTTGCCATCACGCCAGGTGCGAACATCGCCCAAGGTAACCGCACCGCCCGCAGTGATGAACACGTCCCGACCAGGCGCCGAAAGGGTATCGCCCGCATTCATGGCAAAGGTGCCGCCGGACTCAAAGCGAATGGGAGCCGGATCAGGCGGCACCTCACTGGGCACAAGCGATTCGGTAATCTCCGCACCATTCACAAAAATGGGCGATCGCTCAGCAAAGGTGAGTTCGTTATCCGCTAAGTCTTCAATGGTGATGCTGTTGCTCGCCCGCAACGTGACAGCAGTGTCACCGCTCAACCCTTCCAATTCCGATTCAAAAATGGTGGTGGGAATGGGATCGGTCAGGGCGACATTGGTCTCGCTTAACAGCGCCGCCAACGTGTCCGTGTCGTCCCCATCAGCGATTCCGTTGCGGATAATAATATCCGTCGGGTCGAGCAGCAGTTCGCCATCGGTACCCAGCGGAGCCGTCGTATTCACAGTGCCGTCAAAGATGAGCGATCGCGCTCCCGACACTTCCACAAAGCCACCGTTGCCGCCTAATGGCCCGCCCTGAGCCGAAATGTCGCCCGCAAACGCCGTCGTGTCGTCAGACCAGAGAATGACAGTACCGCCATCACCATTGACCAAGGCATCTGCCGCGATCGCACTCCCAGCATCCACTACTGTCAGGGTGGAGCCTGGTAACGCTATCTGCCCCATGAGGTCACCGCCAATCCTCACGGTACCGCCGCCTTGTTCACCCGACGCATCGATATTGGCGCTGAGCAAGCTGACGCGATCGCCCACCACCGTCACGTCGCCACCTGTGACCCCAACAGTATCCAAGCCCCCAGTAACGATCGCCGTCCCAGGAAGGTCGGCCACCGCCGTATTCACCAGCGAGATCGTTCCATCGGGATTCGGCGTTATCCCCGTTGCTGTGCCGATATCAGTACCCGTCAATAATTCGGGTAAGGCTAATGGCTCAAAAGGTAACGTCGTCGGGGCCGCAGTCGGTGATGCCGCTAACTCCAAACTCAGGACCATGTCTGTTTGGCTAATGCGGACGAGATTGCTGCCAGGAATCGCCGCGATCGTGATGTCGCCCCCCGGTGCGGCCAGCGTTCCGGTCGAAATCACCTGCCCCCCCACAAGGGTGATGGACTCCCCTGGTGACACCGCCAAAGCAGCCGCATTCACTATCGCCCCCTCTGTCCCGACAAAGGTGAACCCTGTTGGCATCCCTGCGAACTGGCTGTAGTCGTTGGCACCGAGCACGTTGAACAGGGCCTCATCAAACAGCACTCCACTGGCCGTCGTCGCCGCAAAGGACCCTGCTAAGTCAAGCTGCGCGTTAGGCCCAAACAAAATGCCAGCGGGATTGATGAGATACAAGTTGGCCGCGCTGCCCGCTACTTGCAAGCGTCCATCAATATAAGAAGCATCGCCCCCGGTAATCGCCCCGAGAATGGATTGCACATTAGGCTGAGCCAAAAACGCCGCCGTTTGGTCTGCCGTCAACCCAAACTCCGTGAATGCATGAAACAGGGTTTGCTGGTCAGCGGACAGATTGCCCCCGGTGATGTTGAAGACAGCTCCCGCTTGTCCGACCTGAGTTGTCCCACTGGGGTCGGGAGCGATCGGCATGGCGTGCCCCGGCAGGGAAGCGCCCAGTAGCGCACTACCACAGACAAAAACCGCAACCGACGGATTCAGGGCAATATTCATGGACTCGCAGGGGGTGAAGGACAAAAACTGTCGGACACTTCAGTAAATCTTCGGAGACTGCATTCAGCTTACTGGATCAAGATAGCCATTAATTACTGAGTCCCAGATCCTAGAGGCATTGAAAAATATAAGTTCTACGCCATTCTCCTATCACGATACCAATGACAAAAATTGATGTTTTTAATACCTTGCAGCCTCATGCCGTTGAAACTAGCAAATCATTTGACCAGAGACCTCTCAATGCATTGACATCGTTTCTGTACGTCGATCCTAATTCTCTCTACTATTCG
>CAZFWL010000575.1:0-3134 GCA_964522775.1 uncultured Halomicronema sp. | reverse complement strand
AGCATCACACGCGAGTGCTCAGTCGCCTTAAAAATGTCTAACTTGTCGGCGTCTCCGATGTCAATGTCGAACTAGGATTAGACACTGCGAGCAAGTATCGAGTGCGCTTCTTTGAGGACTATCACAGCCTGATTGACCTGGTTGATGCCGTTTGTGTAGCCGTGCCGACTCGTTTGCATCACACTGTCGGGATGAGTTGCTTGCGAGCAGGCATTCATGTCTTGATTGAAAAACCGATCGCGGCTAGCATCGCCGAGGCCGAATCGCTGGTCAACGCTGCAGCGGAATCTAATTGCATTTTGCAGGTTGGCCACATTGAGCGTTTCAACCCAGCCTTCAAAGAGCTGCATAACGTCCTACGCACTGAAGAAGTTTTGGCGTTAGAAGCACGGCGAATGAGTCCTTATTCTGATCGCGCCAATGATGTTTCCGTCGTATTGGATTTGATGATCCACGACATCGATTTGCTACTAGAGCTGGCGGGCTCCCCGGCTGTAAAACTGTCTGCCAGTGGGAGTCGTTCGGCTAACTCAGGCTATCTCGATTACGTCACCGCTACCTTGGGCTTTGCGAATGGCATTGTGGCGACGTTGACGGCTAGCAAAGTTACCCATCGCAAGATTCGTAGTATCGCTGCGCACTGCCGCAATTCTCTGACGGAGGCTGATTTCCTCAACAACGAGATTCTGATCCATCGTCAGACCACAGCTAATACGATGACGAGTTATGGCCAAGTTTTGTATCGCCAAGATGGGCTGATTGAGAAGGTCTACACCAGCAACACTGAACCGCTACACGCCGAGCTAGAGCATTTTGTGAACTGTGTACGAGGCGGCGAAAAACCGTCGGTCGGCGGCGAACAGGCCCTCAAAGCGCTTCGCTTAGCCAGCCTAATTGAGCAAATGGCGCTGGACGGCAAAGCTTGGAACGGTGAGGATCTCGCCGCAACCGGCATCGAATCAACGGCGATCGCTGTTTAGCGTCATCGCTCCCAAACCACCACAGTCTGAGTCTGCGGTGGTTTGGATTTATGCGGATTTAAGGATTTGTCCGATGTCTTGAGCCTGCTGCAAGCGATGCATGTGATCAAACAGGTTCCAGACATATTGCTCAGGTAAGCCACAGGTGTAAGCCCCTCGCAACACTACGCTGAAGTACCAGTCATTTGGGGCAATTTCCTGATTCAGCTTTTCGCGCACGGTGTAAGTGCGAATATTTTCGTAAATCTGCCCTTGGCAGCTAACCGTAACCGCTTCGTGGTGATAGCCAATTTCGCGTGCATCTAGCTGCGCACTAAATCGCTGGGGCAACCGATACAAAACCCCTTCCACCACATGTCGAGGATCTTTGACGACATCCAGAACGCCGCAGTTACGGCGCTCGGACTTGCGGAAGAAACCAAGGCGATAACCAGATAAGGTGGCGGGCCCAACGACATAATGATGGGTGTTTTCGCCCAGCGATCGCTTTAAATCAACCGGGCACATGCAAGACCCGTAAGCAAAGTAGTAAAAACTGGGCTCGTTAGAAGTCTCTGGGAAAAGTCTTGTCACCGACATGATCTGCTGGCCTGAGCGGTATTGCAGGGATTGTAGCAGACTTTTGCTGCCATGGATCCGCTCAATCCACTATATCCCGATTGATTTACCGTAGATTAAAAACAAAGAAAACTTACGTGCGGTTTTCTCGTAGCATTGAGCGGTGGATTTTGGTTCGTGGTTGCTCTGGCTAACCAGCCTGGGGGCGAAACAGGTGGGTATGCTCGGGATTGTAGAGCCGCGATCGCACTGCCGCACCGCGTAGAGCTGGACTGACGATGTACAGCGTTGTGCGGATGAGATTCTCCTGTTGGGTTTTCGTCGTCATCTCAGACAATGGCACCACTTCTATTTGCTCGTCGGGCCAACCCACCCGAAAGCAAACCGCAACTGGCGTGTCAGCCGGGTAGTGGGCCAACAATTGGGCTTGAGCGGCGGCCACATGGCGAGCGCTGAGATAGAGGCAGAGGCTAGTTTGGTGGGCGGCAAGGGTTGCTAGCTCCTCGGCCTCCGGTACTTTCGTCCGGCCACTAATCCGGGTCAAAATAATGGATTGTACTAATCCAGGAATGGTGAGTTCGGTGTTGAGCTTAGCTGCGGCCGCCTGAAAGGCACTGATGCCCGGAATCACTTCAAAGGGGACGTCTGCCGTGGCTAAGATTTGCATTTGCTCGTGGATCGCACTGTATAAGCTGGGATCGCCTGACTGCAGTCGTACTACGGACTTACCTGCTTTGACCCGTTCAATCATCAGGGGGGCGATCGCTTCTAAGGTCATATTGGCCGTCGCGACCTTTTCCGCATCGGCCCGCACCCAACTCAACATCTGTTGTGGCACCAGTGAGTTAGCGTAGACGACCACATCGGCCTGCTGTAAAAGCTTTTGACCTCGCACAGTGATCAGTTCTGGGTCACCAGGGCCTGCCCCCAAAAAGTAGACGCCGGGATTCAACGGCGGCGTTTTGGCAGAAGCGCTTTGGGGCGTGGTCAAGGGCATAGTAATCGGCATTGGCTGTGAGTTAGACCTTAGCTTAGCGCTTTCAGCTACGCTCATCCGTTCCCTAAATCAAAGGGCATTAGTTCGGAGGCATTTTAGAATCCCCATGATATTGCGGCGTCTGGGCAACGGGTTGCTCGAGCCGAGGTCAGTGCTGCTCTGCTGCTATCGGGCACGTTTCCAAAAGGAACTGACAGGTCCAACGGGGAGGGAAAGTTCGGGTAAAAAAGGACCGAGAGCTTTCAGATACTTATCAGTGAGGCTCGCAATTTCACGGAGAAATTCCTGTGATAGGTAGAATTTTCCGCCATTTTCTGGGCATCCTACATCAGCAAGCCATGAAAATCACTTCGATATGATGAGAGTGTTGACTTAGAACACCCCCCCTCCTAAGCCCTTGCTTAGTTGACTCAAATGTTGTCTCTGTCGCTCGGTTCTGCACAGTCAATCGTTGAATCATCAGCTACTAGTCCCAGATTGCAAGCGTTACTGGTATGCCTCCAAATTCCCCCTCTTCTGCCATCACCACCAGTTTTGCTCATGGCGTTTGTACCGTCATGCTGCCCCCAATTTTTGCCGTCAATGAAGCGATCGACTTT
>CAZFWL010000574.1:0-3137 GCA_964522775.1 uncultured Halomicronema sp. | reverse complement strand
GACTTGGAGATGGCAACCCGCATAGGGCGAGACTTGCAATTTACGAATAGCGCCGAGGCAACGCAGAGAGACCACAGCCGTAATTTTTTAACCACGGCAGCAGTCGCCCGACTGCTGTATGAAATTGACACTGGGCAGGCAATTTCACCCACTGCCAGCGATCAGATCAAGCAATATCTCCACCACAGCCTTGATCCAGCAGTGTGGCAATGGCAGGAAAACAATACGATCGCGGGCTTTTTTGGTGAATATCTGCCCCCGGATGCCAGGCTCTACACCAAACTCGGATTCACCTTTGATGACGGTCGCCAAGAGGCCGCCATCATTACCTCACCCGATCAGCAAGTGCGCTTTGCCCTAGTGGTGTTTGCTAATGATGCGGTGTTTTCCGAACACGAAACCATCCTGCCCGCGATCGCTCGCTATATTTACGACCACATGCATCAGCGATCAGCCCCCATTGAACCGGCTGATCCGGCTTCGTCGATATCTCAGAAGCACTGAAATTAGCTGGAAATGCGGGTGAGTAGCACTGGGCAAGGCGTGTAGACACGCACGTAGTCCGACAACGATTCGCCTAAGAGGCGATCGAGATCCGGCATGCCTTTAGCGATCGAGGGGCGGCGATCAGGTGAGCCAAGAATAATCAGATCGACATTCTTATCGTCAGCCAATTGACAGATCCGGCGACCGGCCTTGCCTTCAGGCGCTGCCAGGGTAGTTTTGATGCCATATCGTTTTGCTTCTGCTGCCGCTGCAGTCAATACCGGGTCTTTGTTGGCATCGGGCTCGGTTTCATCAAAGGGGCGGGCTTTCAAGTTCGAGACCGTGTGCACTAAGACCAGTTCGCCACCGCTCACATCGCGCAGCAGATTGATCCCCAGCTTCAAGCCCTCTTGGGCCGAGTCGGACTTGTCCACCGCCACCATGACTCGCTTTGTCGGACGAATGCTGTACAGGTCATCTTTGACCAACAACATCGGGCGCGACGAGAGCTGAAACACATACTGACTAACTGAATTATCCAAAATAGCTTTCAGCCCTTTCAAGCCGCGCGAGCCCATGATGATCAAATCAGCCTCAATTTCCTTCGCGACTTTGATCACCACATCTTTCGGGTCTCCCTCACGCAACATAGCGGTCACATGACCCGGGTCGAGATCCAGATTTTTGATGGCTTCTGCTAACGTGCGGCCACCCGCTTCCCACTTTTCGGTCATACCTTCAGCCGACACTTGTGGCGGCACCACGTGCAAAACGGTGATGTTAGCTCGCTGAATCAGCGGAATTTCCATCAACACCTTCATCATGGCTTCCGTGTTACCAGTGCCAGAATCCGCCAAAAGAATTTTTTCGATCATGATGACCTCATTCGGGTGCGCCGCTAAACAGTGGGGCACAGTGAACAAAAGATTTTTCTTTAATCAACCGGAATGCATGTAGAACCCTTATTTCACAGGGGTTTTACACTCCATGTTAATAATAGTCATCTGGCTTCACGCAGTTTTAGACGATTTCATAATTCGTAGTAACCGATCGCCCCACGCCTCAATCATCCGCTGTCGTTTTCTGCCCTTCCCCCCGCCTGTTATGGTGAGCTAGGTCATGAGCGACGGCATCAATGAAAGCCCCAGACAGCGCCCCCAAACACGCCTTTGAATATCATGTAAGCGTGCAGCCCCAGCACACGGATTACGGTGGTGTGGTGTGGCACGGCAACTATATCGCCTGGCTAGAAGCCGCCCGGATAGAATACCTGCGATCGCATCAAATCGAGTTTGCCGACTGGGTGAACTGCGGCATCGATTTACCCGTGGTGGACTTATCGATTCAATATCGACAACCCCTGACCTTAGGGACAACCGCCTTAATCAAGTGCTGGTTATTGCCTCTAAAAAACGTTCGGATAATCTGGCAGTACGAAATTTGCAACGCCGCGACTCAGGAACTGTGTGCTACCGCTCAGGTCACCCTGGTGCCAATTCAGCAGCAACCGCGCAAAATTTTGCGTCGCCTCCCCGAGCCAATGCAGTCTGATTTCGCTCGCTTGATGGCCTAAACCACTCCATCACGACGACAGGGCCGAGTTGGGATAATGGCTCGTGCGCAGCATCTCAATAAACACCTCGACAGCCGGGGCATGGGGTGTTTGAGCCAGCGTGGCGACCCCAATCACGCGCTCTAAGGGCTCGGGCAGCGATCGCACCTGCACCCCCGTCGGAATCGGCAACGCCGCCAGCCGTGGCAAAATGGCCGCGCCTAAGCCCTGAGCCACCATGCTGACAATCGTGGAGTCTTCTTTTATCACATAGGCCACCTTTAGTTCTTGCCCCCAGCGCTGCCAGTGATCACGCACTACATTGGTACATTCCGCGTAGTTGTATAAAACGAAGTCATGATCGGCCAAGTCATGCCAGGTGAGGTGGGGCGATAAGCGTTTTGTCCCAGCAGGTAACAGTGCCACATACTCATCGCGAGCCCCCTCCCACACTTCAAATTCTGCCGAACGAGGCAGGGGCACTAACCCCATATCCACTTGGCCTTCTCGCAGCGCCTGCTCAACGCCGGCCGGTTCCAACTCCGTCAGGCTGATTTCGACACGGGGAAACTGCGATCTAAACTGCGCCAAAATTGGCGGCAATAAATGCGTCGCCGCACTTCGGAATGAGGCGATACGGAGTCGTCCGGCATATAGTCCCTTTTCAAGGTTCACCTCATAGTCAATACGCTCTCGCAGTTCCAGCATCTTGTCTGCGTGATACAAGACGCGTTCACCCACTTGCGTGAGCTTGGCCCCAAATCGTCCGCGTTTGAGCAATGGCACGCCCAATTCATCTTCGAGGGAAGCGATCGCGCGACTCACCGCCGCTTGAGAAGTGTCAAGGGCTAGCGCCGCGTTGGAAAAAGTGCCCTCTCGGGCGATCGCCGCCAGCACCGCTAACTGATGAATGTTCATAACAACAATCTATTCGGTTAGCGAATAGATAAAACTCGCAGAGGGTTTTGATCTCCCTTAGAAGTAGAGGTTAGCGTGACGAACAAGCTGAAACCATGCCGAATTTGACAGGTTGCCATGTTTGAACTCATCTCTTTTCATCGTTTTCGCGACACTCCCAGCGTGCAGTTTTTTGACATCA
>CAZFWL010000573.1:2286-3143 GCA_964522775.1 uncultured Halomicronema sp. | reverse complement strand
GCGCGAGGTCAATCAATTGCAAGCCCACCGCGATCGCTTGCGACAGCGGCGACAGCGCAGCGATACGCCTTCTATAGCGGTAGTGGGCTACCCCAACGCAGGTAACTCAACCCTGCTTAATGCCCTGACCAATTCTGAAATTTACGCCGCCGATCAGCTCTTTGCCACCCTCGATCCGACCACTCGTCGCCTGAGCGTGCTGGACAGCGAAACGCAAGAACAGACTCAACTCGTGCTGACTGACACGGTAGGATTCATTCGCGATCTGCCTGAGTCCCTAGTCGATGCATTTCGCGCCACGCTAGAAGAGGTGACCGAAGCCGATGCACTGTTGCATGTTGTGGATCTATCGCATCCAGCCTGGCAGAGTCAAATTCGCTCAGTAATGAGCATTTTGGGCGAAATGCCTGTCACTCCCGGCCCCATTTTATTGGCCTTTAATAAGCTCGATCAGGTAGATAGCGTTGCCTTAGAAACAGCGAAGGAAGAATTTCCGAATGCGGTATTCGTCTCTGCCCAAGATCGCATTGGTTTGGAAACCCTCAGAACGCAAATAGTTGAACTCGCAAGCTATGCCCTCTGCCAATAAGGGCCTTGTGCATTCTGTTCTTGAATGAAGCGCCTAGCCGGTAAGGATTTCTTAAACAGCTACCATCGCTTAATTTTGATGCCCATTGATGACCGCTGGCGATCTCGTTTTTAGTCGGCTCAAGTTTTGTCGATCACTCGTTGCGTCAGCTGTCAGCCTGTCGCCTTGATTCGTTTGCCCCCGTGCAATCCAGTCGCTTTAGACGGCCAAGATGGCCATTGAACCAGAATGCTCTTACTGATTCAGTGCTCATGCGTTTCCTGCTCTC
>CAZFWL010000573.1:0-2276 GCA_964522775.1 uncultured Halomicronema sp. | reverse complement strand
ATAGAATAGAGGACGGAATTGTTAGGCAATGCTCTGCCAGAGTAACCACACATGCCTTTACCCTACGCCCACCCGCCCCTATGTTAGAAACGCTTCAAACCTCCCTTTACGAAATCAGCCAGTATGCCAACTCTCTGGTGGCCAATCAACTGAACAGTATTTCGATTGTCAGCATTGGCGTCGTGTGTGTGGCGGGGCTGCTCACCAGTCTGACGCCCTGCACCCTTTCTATGCTGCCGATCATGGTGGGCTACATGGGGGGCTATGAAGCCGAAAATCGCGGGCAAGCGATCGCTCAAGCTTCCTGGTTTGCTCTGGGTTTGGCAACCACCCTTGCGGCATTGGGACTAGTTGCCGGTGCCGTGGGGCGAGTGTACGGACAGGTGGGCGTTGGGCTACCCATTATCGTCAGCGTGCTCGCCATTCTCATGGGGCTGAATTTGCTCGAAGCGCTCCCGCTCCCGATGCCCAGCTTAGGCAACGTGGACGTGATGAATCAGGGCTTTCCCCTAGCGGTGAAGAGCTATTTGCTGGGCTTGACCTTTGGATTGGTGGCCTCGCCTTGCAGTACGCCCGTGCTGGCGACCCTGCTAGCGTGGATTTCCACCACGGGCGATCCGGTTTTGGGCGGAACGCTGTTGCTGGCCTATACCGTGGGCTATGTATCACCCCTGGTGATTGCAGGCACCTTTACCGCCACGATTAAAAAACTGCTTGCCATTCGTCGTTGGTCAGGGTGGATTACGCCTGCTAGTGGAATCTTGCTGGTCGGTTTTGGCGTCTTTTCGCTGCTGATTCGTTTTGCACCCAATCAACTTGTATAACCTAGTCATCTCGCTGCCGAAGTATGGCACTGAGCTATGCTATAGCCTCTTACCCGGCTCGGTGACAACCCAAGCTTTGTCAAGAACATTATTCACCTGACCGACTTTCCCTGCTATGGCGTTCTCTTCTAACCCAATGACGACCGTGAAACGCTGGCTACAGCGGTATTTTAAACGAGAGTTGCTACCGCTATTGGCAGATCTACGGCTGGCGATCGCCCTGTTGCTGATCATTGCGGTGACCAGCATTACGGGTACCGTCATTGAGCAAGGGGAATCACTAGCGTTTTATCAAGCCAACTATCCGTCTGATCCGGCCCTGTTCGGCTTTCTAGATTGGCGAGTGATTCTTGTCTCAGGGCTTGACCATGTGTATCGCACCTGGTGGTACCTCGCGATTTTAATTCTGTTCGGAGCCAGTCTGACTGCCTGCACGTTTACGCGACAAATTACGGCCCTACGTTGGTTTTCCCGCACTTGGAACTTTTACACTAAGCCTCGTCAGTTCAATAAACTGGCCCTGAGTGCTGAACTCAGTGAGGGCAATTTGGCGACGGTCTCGCCACTGCTGCAGCAAAAGGGATACAAGGTCTTTGAGCGCGATCAGGCCCTGTATGCTCAAAAAGGGGTGGCCGGCCGCATCGGCCCTATCGTCGTTCATGCCAGCATGTTGATTATTCTGGTAGGCGCGATTTATGGCGGACTGACTGGTTTTTTTGCGCAAGAGGTTGTGCCCAGCGGTCAGGTTTTTCAAATCCGCAATATTTTTGATGCAGGGCCGTGGGCTGCCGCGCAAGTGCCCAAAGACTGGGCCGTCCGGGTCAATGATTTTTGGATTGACTATACCTCTGAGGGCGTGATTGACCAGTTTTACTCCGATCTCTCAGTTATTGATGAAAGTGGCAAAGAGCTGGCGCAAAAGACGATCCATGTGAACGAACCGTTGCGCTACAAAGGCGTGACGCTCTATCAGGCGGACTGGGGGATTGCCGCAGTCAAAGTTAAGTTCAACAATAGCCCGGTCTTGGAAATTCCCATGGGGCAGCTGCCGACGGAGGGCAAATCCCGCATTTGGGGTACCTTGGTGCCAACCAAGCCTGATATGAGCGAAAGTGTGTCGCTGCTAGCAACTGATTTACAGGGCACGCTGCTGGTTTACGACACCAATGGCAAACTTATCTCTACCGTGCGCAAGGGGATGTCAACGGAGGTCAATGGCATTCAACTGGCGATCGTCGACATTATCGGCAGCACTGGTCTGCAAATCAAAGCCGATCCGGGCATTCCCATGGTCTACCTAGGGTTTGGGCTGCTGATGGTCGGGGTGCTGATGAGCTACATTTCCCATTCGCAAGTCTGGGCGCTAGAAACTGACGACAAGTTTTTTGTTGGGGGTCGCACCAACCGCGCCCAAGTGGCCTTCGAGCGCGAGTTGTTGGACATCATGGAAAC
>CAZFWL010000572.1:0-3147 GCA_964522775.1 uncultured Halomicronema sp. | reverse complement strand
CGGTGCGATCGCTCTCTTTGCCGAGCCGTAATTGAAACCGAGAAGGAAACTCTAGCGCCATCGTCAGTGCTCGCCATGTTGGGCAGAAGATGCCACATCAACATCTCAACTAGGATAGCGGGCAATTTGTGGTTTTAGAGTTTTCCGACGGGTTGAGAGCCCCTGTGTCCACCCCCTCCTAGTTCTTGCCCCTAGCGATCACTGGGATTTGAGGCGGTAGCATCAAGTGATTGTCAGACTGGGAAATGACGACTAGCGATCGCCCGCCGACATGCCCCGGCAGAAAACTTTGTCAAACCTCCACTAACTGCCTTATAACAGTTTCAAACCGCATGTCACGATGGTGTGCAAAAATTGTTCAGGCATTCTGAAAAGAGAAATACTTTCCGGCGATTTCAGTGCTGTTCAGGGGATCAACTTCATGTCACAGACAGTTTCTCCCGCTAGGGCTCAGTCTGCCGACCCGCGAGTCGCAGATGTCGAGCTGTGTCAAGTTTCAAAGTCTTTTGGGGGAGACGTTGCCGTCAACAACATTGACCTGACCATTCGAGAAGGTGAATTTTTCAGTATTTTGGGGCCTTCGGGCTGTGGAAAAACGACGACACTCCGCCTCATTGCCGGCTTCGAACAGCCCACGGCTGGGACGGTCATGATTCAAGGGCGAGATATGAGTCGCATCCCGGCTCATCGACGCTCAGTCAATACGGTCTTCCAAAGCTACGCCCTGTTTAACCACATGACGGTTAAAGACAACATTGCCTTTGGTTTGCGGATTAAGCGCATGGGGCGATCTCAAGTGCAGCAGCGAGTCGCCGATGCCCTCCGCTTGGTCAAAATGGAATCCTTTGGCAACCGCTATCCGGCGCAGTTATCCGGCGGACAAAAGCAACGAGTGGCGCTCGCCCGGGCATTAGTTAACCGACCAGCCGTCATGCTACTAGATGAACCCTTGGGAGCTCTTGACCTCAAACTTCGTCAGGAGATGCAGGTAGAACTCAGCAATCTGCATCAGCAACTCGGCATCACCTTTGTGATGGTCACTCACGACCAGGAAGAAGCCCTGTCACTCTCTAACCGCATTGCCGTCATGAACGATGGCAATATCGAACAAATTGGCTCTCCCAAAGAGATTTACGATCACCCCACCACCCCCTTTGTGGCTGACTTTATTGGCGATACCAATTTGCTTAAAGGTTCGGTGGAATTTGCTGACGATCACCTGCTGCGCATTCAAACTCCAGAAGGCACGACGGTCTTGGCACAGTCATCAGACCAAATACCAGCGGATCTCAAGGCGGCGGTCGTCAGTGTGCGACCCGAGAAAATTCATCTCAGTCACGAGCCACCGCCAGATGAGGGAAACTGCTATTCTGGCTACGTCAAACACGTCATGTATCTCGGGACGCATTTGCATTGTGTGGTGCAGCTCCAAACGGGCGAATGTCTCACGGTAATGCAGCCGAATCGGACTGGTCTCTCTTGGGCCTCAACGACGCCGGTCTATGTGTCTTGGATGCCGTCTGACTGTCTTGCTCTCGCAGCTTGACGGGACTCTTAATTGGGCAAAGTGTTGTCCGTTAAACAGAGTCGGTGCTCAGTGTTTAATAGTCTTTTAAGACATACACCCCAAACCGTTTAATTTTTTGTGAGGAATTCTGCTATGCCCCGCAAGCGCTCTCTTTATCTGCCCTCATCGTCGCGACGCCTTGGTGCGACTCGTCGGCGATTTCTGCAAGGATCGGCAGCAGCGATCGCTGGCGTGACGTTGGCTAACTGTCGCCAAAATATTGCCGACCAAGCGGCGCCTGATGAAGATCCAGCTGCAGCCACGCCTGAGGACGGCGGTGCCAGTGGTGGCGATAGTGGCGTTCTGCATGTCTACACTTGGGCTGACTATACCAACGACGAGATGGTCAACGCCTTTACTGAAAAAACGGGCATTGAGGTCGTCGTCGACATTTACGATTCTAACGAAACCATGTTGGCGAAGATGCAGGCTGGCGGTGGTGATGCCTACAGCATCATCTATCCGTCTGACTACATGGTGCAGGAGATGATTGGGCTGAATATGTTGACTAAGGTCGACAAAGACCGAATCACTGGCATCGAAAATATCTTTGAAAAGTGGCAAGACCCCGTCTACGACCCCGGCAATAGTTTTAGTACGCCTTTTGCCTGGGGCACAACAGGATTGCTATACAACACCGGAATTCTGAGTGAAGCGCCCACTGATTGGGATTATCTCTGGGATAACAGCTCCACGCTGTCTAAGCGCATGACTTTGCTAGACGACGTGCGCGAGACCATGGGTATGGTGCTGAAGTCTTTAGGCTATTCTTACAACTCCACTGATCCTGCGGAAATTGAAGAAGCGTATGAACGCCTCATTGAAATTAAGCCAGACCTGGCTTCTTTCATGTCCTTCGGCTTTGAAGATGGTCTGCTGAGTGGCGACCTTGCCGTGGTTATGGCTTACTCGGTAGATGCGCTCTCTAGCATTGCTGAAGACGAGTCACTGAACTACGTCATTCCGGAAAGTGGTTCCTCAGTGTGGACAGACACGCTGGTGATTCCGACAACAGCACCCAATGTGGATGCGGCTTACGAGTGGATTAACTTCAACCTTGATCCGGCGATCGCTCAACTCAATACTGAGACTCTGTTTAACGCGACTCCCAACGAAGTGGCTTACAACAATTTGTCCGATGAGTTCAAGAACGATGAAAAGCTCTTCCCACCAGCAGACTTGTTGGCTCGATGTGAAGGCATTGCCCCAGTCGGGGATGCGTCTTCTATTTACGATGAGTTTTGGACTCGCGCCACTAGCGCTTAGGAGACAGCGCCATGAGTGCTTCTGCAAGCAAGGGTCGAATTCATGACTGGCAATCAACCGTCAGCGATCGCCTCCGTCAATTACTGAGGCCGACCGCGTTGTTGGGACCAGCGGGTATTTGGCTCTTGCTTTTTTTGGTGTTTCCAACGCTCCTAATTTTAGACATCAGCCTTGTCCCTGGGCTCCGCCCTGAAGATGTTGGTGGGGCCTATGGGCTAGGCAACTACTTTCAGGTTTTTAACCCTTTTCATGCCAGGTTTGATCCGGTCTACCTGCAGGTCATCTGGCGTTCGGTTTACTACGCCACTGTTTCC
>CAZFWL010000571.1:1034-3150 GCA_964522775.1 uncultured Halomicronema sp. | reverse complement strand
ACCCGTTCAGGGAATTGACATGATTTTCCGCATTTTGCGAGGTGCCTGGCTGGAAATCGGCAGCATTGGTGCCAATAGTATCGATTTAGAAGAGCGACTTCACGTATTCACGTCGCATGCGCGCGATCGCATCGATCGAAATCCCTTTAGGGCAGACCGCTTCGCATTCCCCATGGTTCGAGCAATCCCCAAACCCTTCGGTCCCCATCTGTTCAGTCATGGCTTGGACTCGCCCCTGCCGCTCGACTTGGCCTTGGGGGAGGAGTGATAAGTGAGCAACTTTGGCGGCGGTGAATAAGGAGGCAGAAGCGTTGGGGCAGGCGGCGACACAGGCACCACAACCGATACAAGCGGCATAGTCAAAAGCGAGATCAGCGTGCTCTTTAGGAATTGGGATGGCATTCGCTTCGGGAGCCGACCCCGTTTTTACCGAGACATAGCCGCCAGCAGTGATGATGCGATCTAGCGCAGACCGATCAACAACCAAATCCTTAATCACAGGAAATGCCCGCGCCCGCCAAGGCTCAATCGTAATGGTGTCGCCTTCATGAAAATGCCGCAGATAAAGCTGGCAAGTTGCTGTTTGGGCTTGAGAACCGTGAGCCTGCCCGTTGATCATCATGCCGCAGGAGCCGCAGATGCCTTCTCGGCAGTCGTGGTCGAACTCAACAGGAGCGGTTCCTTGCGCTAGCAGTTGTTCGTTCAGTACATCCAACAACTCTAAAAAAGACATGTCAGGATGAGCTTGGTCGATGCTGTACTCGGCAAAGTGCCCGAGTTCATTAGAACTCGATTGACGCCAAACTTTGAGGGTGAGTTTCATAGAGTTGGCAAACGGGACGGTGCTTTGTCTTTTAGTGTAGAAAGGAAAGCCAAATTTACCCGGCATTGTAGGCAAAGCTTTGTGTTTCCCATGAATTCTCAGCATCATGCTCAAGGCAATTGGTTACGCTGCGGATTGCTAACCTTAGGGGCAATTGCCCTCTGCCTGACCAGTCTTGCTCTGCCTGCTCAAGCCCAAAACTGCTATCACCGGGGTGAACACACAATTTGTCTGGAGCGAGTGCAGCGCAGCGCCAAATATCATTGGCGTTATCGGGTTACAGCCAATATCGATGGACAGCGACAGCCTTTGACTCGCTATGATTGCCGCGATCGCACCCGCATCCCGCTCAAAGGGCCACAAAAAGGGAGATCGCAGAAATTCACTGAAGCCGATATTGGCGACCAGCTCTGTGTGTTAGTCAACCGCTAAAAAGGCAACCGCGACTACGGTCACGCTGCGGCCCTAATTCAAGACGCCAAACCGATGAAATCGCGGAGCGGCAGCTTCTACATCACCATGCCGCCATCGATAGTCAGTACCTGCCCTGTGATGTAAGCCGCCGCCGGATCGGCTGCCAAAAAGCGAATCAGACCCGCAACCTCCTCCGCTTCGCCGTAGCGACCTAGAGGGATGTATTTGAGAATGTCTTCAGTGTTGGAAAGATCTTCCGTCATATCCGTTTTAATGAAGCCGGGAGCGACCGCGTTTACCGTAACGCCTCGTGCAGCCATTTCCTTGGCCACAGTTTTAGTGAAGCCGATAACACCCGCCTTGGCCGCGCTGTAGTTAGCCTGACCCGGATTTCCCATCAAGCCTGCCACGGAGGCAAGATTAATAATGCGTCCCGAGCGCTGCTTTAGCATTAGCTTGCTTACTAAGCGGGTGCAGTAAAAGACACCGGACAAATTAAGATCAATCACTGCCTGCCAATCTTCCGGCTTCATCCGCAGCAGTAGCGTATCGCGAGTGATGCCTGCATTGTTGACCAGCACATCGACTCGGCCCCATTTTTCAGTAGCAGCTTTGATCAAAGCCTCGGCTTGCTCAGGGGCTGACACGTCAGCCTGAACAGCGATCGCATTCCCCCCGTTTTCCGTAATAGTATCCACGACTTCATCGGCAGCAGTGCTAGAGCGGGCGTAATTCACCACTGTGTTAGCACCTGCACCAGCCAGGGCTAGGGCGGTAGCGCGACCAATGCCTCGCGAGCCCCCTGTCACGACGGCTACTTTATCTGTCAACGGCCCTGCCATTTGCCGATCTCCTGTCAAAACTTCAATCCAAGGAGTT
>CAZFWL010000571.1:0-1024 GCA_964522775.1 uncultured Halomicronema sp. | reverse complement strand
ATCTTACGCCATCCGGTTATCCTCCCGTGAAGAGATACGGTTTTCTAGCCGCAACGGCTGAGTGGCTCAACTAGCATGGAATTGTTGAGTCAAAGGGATGCGTAACGTGGCAACCAAACAACAGTTCACCAGTTTCGCTGATTTGCTGGCACAGAGCGATCGTCCAGTTTTAGTCGATTTTTATGCAACGTGGTGCGGCCCCTGCCAAATGATGTCGCCGATTCTGGAGCAGGTGAATGCTCAACTACAGGGACAACTCAAAGTCGTGAAAATTGATACGGATCGCTACCCTCAGCTAGCCTCTCAATATCAAATTCACGCTCTGCCCACGCTAGTGCTGTTCAAGCAAGGTCAACCTGCTCAGCGTATCGAAGGTGTCCGCACCGCCGAGCAATTAGTGCAAGATCTCAAACCATGTCTCTAGCTCATCATTCGGGTTCAACACGCGATATCAGCCAATATTCACCCCAGATGAATTGGATCACATGAGCGTAAACTGCCTCCGCCGAAAAAGCGTCGAAAGCTTGAGCGAGTTTGGTCGGACAACTCTGGCTAGAAAGAATACTTCTGAACTGTTGCTGGCGTTAGTCGCTAGAAGAGAGTGTGTCTGAATGCAAAGCCACTCAAAGAACAGACGTGACATTGGCTATGGTAGTATTTTGGTGATTAGGAAAGGTAAGGACATCTAAGGCATGGCAGCCGTACAAGTAACTGATTCTTCCTTCAAGCAGGACGTGCTTGAGAGTGAACTTCCTGTTCTCGTTGATTTTTGGGCTCCTTGGTGTGGACCTTGCCGGATGGTTGCACCCGTTGTTGATGAAATTTCTGAGCAGTACGACGGTCAGGTTAAAGTCGTCAAGCTAAATACTGATGAAAATCCTAGTGTGGCTAGTCAGTACGGTATCCGCAGCATTCCTACCCTGATGATTTTTAAGGATGGTCAGCGGGGTGACATGGTTGTGGGCGCGGCTCCTAAAACCACCCTGGCCAACACTCTTGAAAAGTACCTCTAGGCACTCGACTG
>CAZFWL010000570.1:0-3157 GCA_964522775.1 uncultured Halomicronema sp. | reverse complement strand
GGGCTGACTTGGCGGCGGCTTTCTGAGCTGCCTTGGCCCGTTTTTTCTCTACGCGGCGAAAGGCTTTCGTATTCGCTTCGAGTTCTGCCAGTCCTTCAAGGTCGAATTTTTCAAGCCAGGTGATGCGATCGTTCGCGGTAAAGGCATCAATGCGAGAGAGCACCTTGACCTGATAGCGATCGTTCACCAAAAGTCCGGTGGCTGTGGCGCCTTGCTGCACGAGGGGAAAGCCCGCCAAAGACTCGGTGGCGTCTTCATACTTTTTGGCGGCGGCGGGCAGGCTAATGGTGTCGTTAATCGTCAGCATCGCCAAGGTGTCGCCATCACGCTTGAGCTTGTATTCCGCAAATCCTTTCTTTTCCTGCGAGGGGACGACTTTGAAATCGCCTTCAGAGGCGGGAAAAAATTGATTGAACTGACTGCCCTGCTCAGCGCCCTTTTCGACGGCGGCGGGTGCATTAAACCCCGTCGTTTCATCTTGCACCTGATCGTACTTCGAGGGGGCGGTGCTACAGCTGGTGACCGCCAGCAAAGCCACCAATATCAGTGGCAAAAAGGGTTTAAACCAACGGGAAATAGTCATAGGACATCCTTCTTTGACAAGGGGCAGCGCAGAGATGCACGGCATTCAGCTCGAGGCTTGATTGCATTGTCGGGGATGAAGGACGCGGTATGAAGCACCTTGCGATAGAAATTTGCAGTCTCATCGGTGCTCGGTGGCTGGTAGCGATCGCCGCATTTGGGACGCACTAAATGGGCATCGATTTAGGTGAGCCGTTGTGTGAACAGCTTCTTGGCGGCAACTTTCAAGCAGGCAGCGATAGCGGGGATGTTGTAAGCGCTCTAAGGCGATAGCAGGGATGCAATCTGGCCGCAGATATTAGGATTTGCACTGTCAAGTATTCGAGAATGTTACTGTAGTTAACGCTTGAGAGTCTGACCCTCAATCAAGTGCTGATAGGTAACGGCGGCCGCAAGTTTTCGGCTGGATGAAGTATGACCAGTTCTTCTCGGATAAGCTCTGGCTGGCGACGCTGGCTAAAAGGGTGGCAGCATTTCGATTGGTCACTATTGCTGGTGACGACGGCTTTGACCGTGTTTGCCAGCGTCGTGATTGCCAGTACTCAATTCAGTCAAGAGAGCACTCCCTTCGGCTGGAATCACCTATTGCTAGGAGTGATCGGGGTCGGCCTCGCATTGGGGTTAGCCCGGGTGCGGTATGACATTTTTTTGCAGTGGCAGTGGGTGATTTATGCCTTGGTGAACGTCTCGCTACTGGCGGTGATTTTTGTCGGCACCTCGGGATTAGGCGCCCAGCGTTGGATTACGATTTTTGGCTTTAACGTACAGCCGTCAGAGTTTGCCAAAGTGGGGCTAATCATCACCCTAGCCGCTAATTTGCAGGGCCAAAGGTCGATTACATTGCTGAGTATGATTCGGGTACTTGCGATCGCGGCGGTGCCTTGGGCGCTCGTCTTTTTGCAGCCTGACTTAGGTACCTCGCTCGTCTTTGGGGCCATTACGCTCGGCATGCTTTATTGGGCCAACGTCAATCCGGGTTGGCTAGTGCTAATGATCTCGCCGCTGGTCGCCGCGATCGTGTTTCACTTTTCGATTCCGATCTGGTTAGTGTGGTCGGTTGGCATGGGGCTAACGGCCTGGTTCACCCTGCCGTGGCGATTGTTTAGTACGGTGACAGCCACTGCCATCAATCTGATTTCGGGCAAATTGGGCGAAGTTTTTTGGGGCCTACTGAAGGATTATCAGAAGGATCGCCTCATCCTGTTTCTCGACCCCGATAAAGATCCGTTGGGCGGTGGCTATCACCTGATTCAGTCGCGCATTGCCATTGGCGCAGGGCAACTCTGGGGCCGTGGCCTCAATCAAGGCACCCAAACACAACTAGACTTCATTCCCGAGCAGCATACCGACTTTATCTTCTCGGCAGTGGGCGAAGAATGGGGCTTTGTGGGGGCGATCGCCGTTCTTGCCGCGTACTGGTTTATCTGTCTGCGACTCGTGCTCATCGCGCAAAACGCGAAGGATAACTTTGGCTCGCTGCTAGCGATCGGAGTGTTCTCAATGCTGATCTTTCAGGTGGTGGTCAACATTGGTATGACCATTGGCCTCGCCCCGGTAACCGGTATTCCCTTGCCGTGGATGAGTTATGGGCGATCGGCCCTCGTGACTAACTTTCTAGCCGTGGGTCTGGTGGAAGCGGTGGCTAACCACCGTTCGCGATTCAAGTCTTTTCGAAACTGACGCTGGTCGCCGGTACGACATTCGCGTAGAGGCGGCATTCAGCTCTGATTACCTTAATGCCCGGAGTCGAGCCGCCGCGAACAGACTGGATATCGTCAACTTTAGGAGCCGATGGAGCATGGCAATGGATGTGGTGATATTGGCTAATGGCCCCGGTGAAATTACGACTTGGGTAAAACCGGTGGTGGCAGCGCTGCGGGTTCAGATGCCTACCAGCGAAGAACTACGGATTTCTGTGGTTTTATCACCTTGCCCCAATGCCACCGGACGAGAAGCTGACATTGCCCAGCAATATCCCGAGGTCGATCGCGTACAGTCGGCCCAGCATTTTTGGCCGTTTTTGCTGCGGGGTAAAACGGCGGAGGCATGGGATTGGCGAGATCGTGGGGTAGTCCTCTTTCTCGGGGGTGACCAGATTTATCCCGTCATTATTGGGCGACATCTGGGCTATAAAACCGTCATTTATGCCGAATGGTTCACCAACTGGCCCCGTTGGGTCGATGCTTTCGGCGTGATGAATCAGGACTTAATCGACCAAGCCCCTCAGCGACATCGGCACAAGTACAGCGTGGTGGGTGACTTGATGGCCGACGGCCAAACGACTCTGGTCGGGCAAGCAGCGGCCGCTCAGCAGTTGGGATTAACTGATGACAGCATCTTAATCGGTATTTTGCCCGGCTCTAAACGGGCAAAGCTGACTCAAGGTGTGCCGTTGTTGACTGCCACGGCAGATTATATTGGCCAGCGTCAGCCCAATATCAAATTCGTGATTCCGGTGGCCCCAACGGTTGACCTCGCCTCGCTGATGACCTACGCCGACCCGGAACAAAATCCATTTCACAGCGTTTTCGCGTCGCCCCCATGAATCCCACCCGTCTTGTTCACCCCACGACCA
>CAZFWL010000569.1:0-3158 GCA_964522775.1 uncultured Halomicronema sp. | reverse complement strand
GGCGATCGGCATGGTGCTGGCCTTTGGGCTACTGACACGCATCAATGTGCAGCAGTTCAAAACGGAATCGGGTAAGGCGATCGCGACGCTCATGGAAATGGAATTGGACTAGGCGAATGCAGGCATTTTGGGATCAAGTCCTCGATTTTTCGCAAACCATCACGGCGGAAGTGGGGGCGAAGTTGCTGGCGGCATTCGGCAGCGCTCAAGCGGAAGAGAAGCAAGACGGCAGTCTCGTCACTGAATTTGATAAATGGTCGGACGAACGACTGCGCACGGCGATTCAGGCTACGTTCCCCGATCATGGCGTGCTGAGTGAAGAGACCACTCATATCTTTCCTGATACCGACTGGTGCTGGATTATCGACCCCATCGATGGCACCACTAACTTCACCCAGGGCATTCCCCTCTGGGCCGTGTCTTTAGGACTGCTGTATCGCGGCACTCCAGTCTTTGGCTATATCTATCTGCCGACGCTGAACTATCGCTTTCACGGCTACTGGCCAGGGAATAGTGGTTTGGAAATGCCTACCGGAGCCTTCCTCGATGGCGAACCCATTCAGGTGCGACCAGATGATCCTGGTAAGAACCAGTTCTTTAGCGTTTGCGCCCGTAGCACTGACGTGCTGAAGCAGTCGTTTCCCTGCAAGGTCAGAATGCTGGGGGTCGCGACTTACAATCTGCTGATTGTGGCGGCGGGATATGCAGTAGGCGCGGTGGAGGCGACCCCGAAAGTTTGGGATATTGCAGGCATCTGGCCCATTGTCCATGCTGCTGGCGCGACCTGGATTCCCCTGGATGACCAACCGCCCTTTCCTCTCACCGTCGGCGACAACTATGAAAAGCGACCGTTCCCGACGTTGTTGCTGAACCGGGCCGATTTGGTGGATGAGTTTCGACCGCTAACGAAGGTGGTCGTGGGCGATCGCTAACAGAGACGGCTAGGGGACGGTTCCTTTTTGCTGTACAAGAGCTGAACCTTACGTGCTAAGCCCAAGGAACCGTCCCCCGGAAACTGCTAGCATGTGGCGGTCATGGCCTCTTGTAGTGGTAATGCGTCGATACAAAGCTCTGATCAGTTTGGTTTGTCTCGGGTTTGGCTTAGCGGTCATCGGGCAATCGGTCTTCATTCCCTTCGAGCCTGTCCCGGCTACCGTGACTGAATCGGCTCTGACCGCTGTACCCAGCTCTCCTGATCGTCCGCCGCGCTATCGTTCCTCATTTACTTACGAGTACAGTTATCGCGATCGCCAGTACACCTCCAATCAGTACACTTACTTTGGCCGCAATCGGGGTGAAGCGGTGTGTCGTTATGACGTGGGTGAAAACGTGACTGCCTACGTCAATCAACGCCAGCCGACTTTCGCGGTGATCAACCGTCACCCATCCGTATTTGCCTATGCCCTCGCGATCTTAGGAAGCCTGATGCTGGTGCATACACTTTTGGATTATGTCCCGGTTTTGGCAGATCAGCCTTGGATTCAAAGCATCTACGCCCGTTTAGGGGCGTTCATAGGCATCACGTTTCTTTTCGGCGGGCTCGCGTATTTTGGCTATTACTTGGTGTTGGCAGCGCGGTGTTGAATACGCCATGCGAAAAGCCCTTCGCTACATTCAGCGAAGGGCTGAGAGAAGTCAGTATCGCTAACTTCAGAAACTTTCCTAACTAAGTAGGGCTGAGTGAATTAGACTTGGCGCGCCAAAAAGCTCAGCAGCGCATCCCAAGATTGGGTGTCGGCGTGGGGGTCGTAACGCGAAGCCCCGGCATCAGCACCCCAGACGGTGAAGGAGTGCAGCACGCCACCGTAGATTTCCATGTCGTAGGGCACTTCAGCGGCATTCAGCTCATCAGCCAAAGCGGCCACCTCCGACATGGGCGCAACTGGGTCGTTGCCGCCGTGCAGGACCAAAATCGGCGCTTGGGTATCGCTGTAATCCTGACCTTCGGGCGTGACGAGACCACCGTGGAAACTTACAAAGCCGTCGATGTCGGCCCCTGCCCGGGCCATTTCCAGCACGGCAGCGCCACCGAAACAGTAGCCCATGGCGACCACCCGATCCGGATCAACGCCTGCCATGGATTGGGCTTCTGCCAGTCCGGCCATGAGTCGCTGGCGCATAGTGGCGCGATCGCTGTACAGTTTGCCGCTCTCAGCTTGAGATTCTTCCACATTGCTGGGGCGGTTGCCTTGACCGTATAGATCTGCCGCAAAGGTGGCATAGCCGCGCTCGGCCAGCATTTCAACTCGACGCTTTTCGTAATCGCCAATGCCATTCCAATCGTGGATGAGCAGCACAATCGGTTGGTCGTCACCAAATCCCGCATTCTTGGCAAAGTAGCCCTCAAAGGGTTGCCCCTCGATTTCGTACACCACAGACTCGCCCACGATCTGAGCCTGGGCATTCAACGCGGTAAAGCCGACGATCGCCGCCACCGCTAGACAAATGAGTGCAAATTTCCTCAACACCAAATTTCCTCCTAAAAAATGCGCTGCGGCAAAAGCATTGAATCTGCTCTATACCTCAGTCAACAGTGTAAGGAGTTCTGTCCCTCTCTTGAGAGAAAACTGCGATAAAATCGGGGACGATCGCTACACCGCCAGGAATTCCTGAATCACGGCGTTGCTCAGTTCCGAGGTGGAGCCGGAGGCCACAATACCGCCTTTTTGCATGGCGTAGTAGTAGTCTGCCTGACGCACAAAGTGCAGGTGCTGCTCCACCAGCAAGACGGAAATACCGGTAGTTTCGATAATGCGACGGACAGCGGCCTCAATGTCCAAAATGATGGAGGGCTGAATCCCTTCGGTGGGTTCGTCGAGGACTAAGAGCTTGGGTTTGCTCATCAGGGCGCGGGCGATCGCCAGTTGCTGCTGTTGACCGCCGCTGAGGTCACCACCCATGCGGCTGAGCATCGTTTCCAAAACGGGAAACAGTTCAAAGATTTCTGCGGGTACGGTTTTGGACTTTTGACCGCGATCGCCTAAGGCTTCTTGCCCAATGATTAGATTTTCCTCAACCGTCAATCGGGGAATAATCTCGCGCCCCTGAGGCACGTAGCCGATGCCCATGCGCGCCCGCTTATCCGGTGAGGTTTTGAGCACGGACTGACCATCGAAATGAATGTCACCGGTGCGGGGCATCAGCAAGCCCATAATGTT
>CAZFWL010000568.1:0-3163 GCA_964522775.1 uncultured Halomicronema sp. | reverse complement strand
GTATTCGCGTTCCAGCTAATCACTCACAAACATACAGGCGAGCTATTGCCATAGTTTTCTTGGTGGGAGCGATCTCGACACTGATACAAGCAGAAGTGTTAATTGTGCAATCCTTAGTCAAAGGCTCAGAAGAATGACGAAACTAATGCATGATTGACCAAAAAGCATTGAGTCTTATCGAATCTGATTCTTGAATACAGCATACAGCTTTTTTTAAATATTTGATGGAAGTCAAGTATGTTCTGAGTGAATTTTTCTGGGATTTCTATCGATAGAGGTTTTAGCATCAATAAATATCCCGCAAAATGTAGTTTGCTTACAACTAGCTTGTTGGCTTAGAAAATAATCAGTAATTTTTTGTCCCTATGCTTATCTGGTAATACAGCTCAAAGACAACTTGTGGCAGGTGCCGAAAAGCATGCCTAGTGGAGCATTGATCGCTCTTGAGGCGATCAATGCTGATAGACTATTAAGTTTAGAGCGTTTTTCTGATTTTGCAGTTTATATTGTTACTCTTATAGAAAGGACTTATTTTTTCGGCTGGAAATTGTCTGGCAAGCAGATTCTCTGAAATATAAATCTCTTTACCTCTGATTTTGGAGAATCGTGTATGTCTGTCTACGTTGGTAATTTATCCTACGATGTAACTTCAGATGATGTCTCGCAAGCATTTGATAAGTATGGCACCGTTAAGAATGTACATTTGCCAACGGATCGTGATACTGGACGCATGCGAGGATTTGCCTTTGTTGAAATGCAAGAAGATGCAGAGGAAGATACGGCAATTGAGGCACTAGATGGTGCTGAATGGATGGGGCGTACACTTAAAGTCAATAAAGCTAAACCTCGCGAAAAGAGATCCAGTAGATCAAGTTTCGGTCGTGATCGTTAACGTAACTCTCGTCGCCACTAATCAGGATTTATTCTATCTGTTGATCATGCGTGAATAACTTGCCTGATGAGTATGATCTGCAGATATTTGAGCTATTTTGAGGGACGCCAATCCACGATCACCACTAACCTAGTTAGGAGCTAGATGACTCAAGTTATTCCAGGAGAAAATGAGCATATTGAATCAGTTCTCCGCCGCTTTAAGCGTGAAGTTCTTAATGCCGGACTATTCTCCGATATTAAGAAAAAACGATTCTTCGAGACTCCTATACAAAAACGCAAACGCAAAGAAATCGCTAGGCATAGACAAAGGAAGAGGAAGTTTCGTCTCTGACTTTATGACTTTTATGATGGCCTTTTTATGCCTGTTAGCACTGCGGTGACTTCAAAGTTTTACTTGGCAGAGCTGTGTTTCCGGGTTCGTATCTCAGCAGATAGATAAAGGGCGTGATTGTGATCAAGCTAAATTGCGATTGTAGGATTTTCTATGATGGTGATATAGATAGATCTTCCTTTGGTAGCATTCGAGTTTTCTGTAGCTTTCTTTGACGCACAAAAAATACTGAGACACATCAAAGAATGATGTTGTAATTTTTGATATCATGCCGAGCGAATATACTTCTGACTCGATACGTGTTTATCTCAAGTCTATTGGCCGAGTACCTTTGCTAAGCCATGAAGAAGAAATTTCCTATGGAAAACAAGTCGCTGGCATGATGCAGCTGTTTCAGCTAAAAGATCAGTTGATGGAGCAATCAGGCAGTGAACCCTCTTTGAGCATATGGGCTAATGCTGCAGATATTAATATTGCCGAGCTCCAAAAGAGCTTACGTTTAGGGAATTATGCAAAGCAGAAAATGATTAAGGCGAATCTACGCTTAGTCGTTTCTATCGCTAAAAAATATACTCGGCAGGGGCTAGACTTTCTCGATTTAGTCCAAGAAGGCAATATTGGCTTGAACCGTGGTGTAGAAAAGTTTGATCCGGCAAGAGGATATCGCCTTAGTACCTATATTTATTGGTGGATTCGCCAAGCAATCACCCGGGCGATCGCGATGCAAAGTCGCGTTGTACGCCTCCCGATTCACATTACTGAAATCATCAATAAGATTAAGCGAACGCAACGAAGTTTGTCGCAGCAGTTAGGGCGGACAGCCTCGATTGAAGAAGTTGCGGAACACTTAGAACTCACGCCTAAGCGTGTGCATGAATGCTTAAGCCATAATCGACACCCCTTGTCGTTAGATATTCGTGTGGGCGAAGATAACAATACAGAACTAACAGATTTACTAGCATCCGAAGGGGAATTACCCGAAGAATTTGTGGCTCAGCGTTCATTGCGTTCTGAGATGGAGCAATTGATGGATACCCTGACACCTCGCCAAAGAGAAGTTCTCATGCTCCGGTTTGGTTTCCAAAATCAGAAACCGCTTTCTTTGGGAGAAATTGGAGAACTTCTAGGGTTAAGCCGTGAAAGAGTCCGGCAGCTAGAAAAGCAAGCTTTGCAGAAACTCAAGCGGCACCGAACTCAGCTCAAGGAATATTTAATGTTCACATAATATATGAACGTTCAGTATTGTCACGATCAGCTGCTTGATTGATCACATTTACTTTGCTGCATTAATCATCATCTTGACAGGTGATGGTTTGAGCAAGCCGATGAGGCAATTGCTTCTCTATACCTTATTGAGTTTTGCCCTTACTAGGCAAAAGACAGGTATTGCTGGCAACACTCCAACAGGGTGGAGTATGAGTGCCAGTAATACCCGTCTCAGTTAATTATTCAACTAATTCACAAAAACCGACGTCTTAATCTATGACATCGCTTGAATGATGTAGTCAAAGTAAGGTTCGGCATCACTTGCCTGCTCAGCAGATAACAGGTCTAGCGAAGCATCCTTAAGGCAGCGAATGGCATCGGCCATACCGGGAACCGGCACATCCAGCGCGTTATACATTTCGCGCACACCGACGAGGCCAATGCTCTCAATCGGGTCTTTGTCGCCAGCGATGATGCCGTAGGTCACCAAGCGTAGGTACCAGCCATAGTCACGCAAACATAGGGCGCGTTGCTTTTGGCCAAAGGCATTACCACCCGGAGCAATGTAGTCCGGATGCAAGGCCCAAAGCTCTTTGCTGGCCTTATCAACAATCTTTTTTTCAATATCGAGACTATCCCTGATTACCAGGCTGCCAAACGACAATTCGTCAATTTTGCTCCTGAGTAAATTACGGGCAATTTTTGCAATCGGACTGACATATTCCATTGAAG
>CAZFWL010000567.1:0-3175 GCA_964522775.1 uncultured Halomicronema sp. | reverse complement strand
CATATTTTCTAAAATCTGTCGCCAGTTGGCTTCATTGGCCTGTAACGCTTGATGCGCGCGCTGACGTTCGATCTCGGCGCTGGCCCGAGCTGCAAAGATGCGCAGCAAGGTCACAGCATTGTCTAAATGCTGAATCGTCTCACTATGGAGAAGGCAAATTTCGCCCAACGTTTGCCCCTGGGTGTCGATTAGTGCCACCCCGATGTAACTCTCTGCCTGCAGGTCTACCAAATCTTGGTCATCGGGAAAGGCAGCCTGCACCCCTTGCGGACAGCAGTAAAAGCCCTGCTGTAAGGTGCGATCGCAGGGGGTATTAGCCCGTTTGTAGGTCATGCCCGCTTGCTGCCGCTGGTGACTCCAGAATACGAGGGTGCTCAGCGTATCCACATCGTCGTCAAGTTGGTTGATGAGAACATGATCGACCCCAAGGGTATCCGCCAGTTGACGCGCTAATACCGGGAAATAGGCATCTCCAGTGACCGAAGCCGTGCCCTCGACAACGCTCCGCAGCGATCGCTCTGCCAAGACTTGCTCAGTGACATCCTTGTATACCGAAGTTAAAAAAGCCGGCTGGGGTTGATCACCTTGCACCGCCGTCACCACAACTTGCACATGCCGCACCGAACCATCGGCACGAACAAAGCGTAAATTAATTTCTTGCGCGACGACCTCACCACTGATGACGCCTTCCATCATGCGAAGGTCGTAAGCCAAGTCATCTGGATGAGTGATTTTACTGAAATGTTCGTCGATCAATTCATCGGCGCCATAACCCACCAATTGGCAAAAAGCTGGATTGACTTTGATATAGGTCCCATCAAAGGCAATGAGCGTCATCCCAACAGCCGATTGCTCAAAAATGGATTGAAAAACTTGCGCACTCCGCCGTCGGGCTGTTTCCGCTGCGATGCGATCGCTGACCTCCCGGCAGTTCAGCACCACACCCTGAATAACCGGATCATCCAGTAAACTGCTGGCCACCACCTCAAAATAACGCCATTGCTGCCCAGACTGCTCACGCATCCGGTACTGCAGCACGGGCTGAGGGATGCCCGGTTGTGCAATTGCCGCCGATTGGACAGCGGCAACCACTGGCCAATCTTCCGGCGAGACTAGGCGCATGACCGAATGCCCTTGAATGTCAGCGGGTTCACAGTTCAGCAGTCGCTTGACTGACGGCGTCACGTATTGGATCACTCCCCGGCGATCGAGCAGCATCACGATATCCGAAGCATTTTCGGTGAGGCGACGATAGTAATGCTCCTGTTGACGCAAGGCAGCTTCCGACTGCTGGCGTTGGTACGCATTGGCAAACAGATCGCCCACAATTTTTAGCAATGAGATCTCGTTTTCGGACCACGTCTTGGCCTCGGTCACGGTAAAGCTAATGTGTCCAATCAGGCGCTGGCTGTGATACATCGGCACCATCACGAGCGAGCGAGCGCTCATCTGCATCATCGCGGTGCGTTCATTAATAGCCTCAGGCGGCAGATGGGATACATCATCAACGGTAATAACCTGTTGCAGCTGTAATTGCTCTGTCCACCAAGAAAACTGAGCAGTCGCGACCTGATGCCAAGCCGTGGGGATGGGATCTAGCGGCGCTGCTTGCCACTGACTGTAGAGCTGGCTCTGCCCGCCACCCGGAGAGATCAAATAAACATAGCTGCGGTGTGCGCCAGTGGCCTCGGCAATTACCTTGAGGGCTTTCTGTATGCCAGCGGGCAACTCAGCACTGGGCAAATTGACAAACTCGGTGGAGAGTCGACTTAGCAATCGCTCAAACGTGAGGCGATCGCGCAGTTCCTGTTCTAGCCGCTTTTGCGGTCGATGGTCGCGGGCAATCGTCGAGAGCAGTTGTACGTCGCCTTCGTCGTTGCGATGGGCCGTGATCGTCTGCAAAACAGGAATTTCTTGGCCATCCGCCGCGAGCAGAGCCGTTTCTCCCCGCCAAGTGCCCTGGGCGATCGCAGTTGGGATCGCTTCTTGCATCACCAACTCAGTAGCCCATTGCGGATGATAATTCTGGATATGGTCAGCAGCGCCAGACTGCGGCAAATGCTCAGTAACAAATTGCTGTAACGCTGGATTGCAGTAGATAACCTCGCCATTGGGGCGCGCCATCCCGACAAAATCCGAGGTAGCTTCCAGAATTTCCAACAGTTGTTGCTGCTGCGATTCACTTTCTTTGAGGGAGGTCAAATCCCGAATGCTGCTGACAATGCCCTGCACGGCTCCGCCATCAGCGCGATACGGAGTCAGCGTAATGCTGCGAAAACGCCGACCCAAATGAGGAAACTCAAACCAGCGATCATACTGAACGGTTTCCCCTTGCAAGCACCGATCTAGCAAGGGTTTTAGACGATGCTCGAAAGCAGCTTGGCCCAACACTTCAGCCAAGGGCTGACCTAAAATGTGTCGGCCGTCATAACCGTACCAGTTGCGATAGGTCTGATTAATCACTTGATAGCGGTACTCGGAGTCGAGGAGGCAAATAGCGTCACTCGCCGCCTCTACCATATGGGCATAGCGCTGAAGCGATCGCTTGGCTAACACCCGCTCAGTCACATCTTCATAACAACAAAAAATACCGAAGAGATCGCCCTGCGGGGTGATAAAAGGCACTTTGGTAGTCGAAATCCAACGCTGACGCCCATCGGCATAAGTCTGAAGACATTCATCAAAGGTGATCGTTTCACCTGCACTCATAATTCGCTGATCGCGTTCGAGAAATAAGGCCAGAGATTCTGGTGAAAAAACGCCAAAATCATGATCCGTCTTACCAATCACCTGGCTGGGGTGGTCAACCCCCATATCTTCAGCAAAAACTTGATTACAGCCCAAAAATCGGCCTTCGTAATCCTTCCAAAAAACGCGCTGTGGTAGATGATCAAACACCATCTGCAACAGCTGTTGTGACTCCTGTAAGTCGAGTTCGGCCCGCTTGCGATCGCTAATATCCACATGGGAACCCACAAACCGAATCGGTTCGCCAGCGTCATCAAAGATAGCCTGCCCCCGAGACAAGATCCAGACATAATGGCCTGACCGATGTCGCAACCGATATTCTGACTTGTAGCTCTCGCTCTGTCCTTGCAGGTGGGCCTGCATGATCGCGGTTACCCGTTCGTAATCATCGGGATGCACTCTGGACTGCCCCCCTTCACGGGAGCTT
>CAZFWL010000566.1:2216-3180 GCA_964522775.1 uncultured Halomicronema sp. | reverse complement strand
CTGCTGAACGCCGCCTGCGCGATTTTCAAACCCAGCAAGAACGGGTGCAGATTTCTAGTCAGCAGCAGCACACCCAAATTGCCGATTATCAACAGCAGCAAACTCAACAAGAGCAACAGCGCCAAGCTCTAGCCCAGCAGCAAAGTGAACTCAATGCCGCGATGCAAGCCACTCGCCAGCAGTTGAGTGCGTTGGATGCCAAGCTCGCTGAGGAAAAAGGGAATCGAGATCGCGTCGAAGGTCAATATCGCGACCAGCACACCCAAAAGCAACAGCTTGAATGGCAGCGCGAAAAACGCCTTGAAACGCGTAAGGAGCGTCAGCAACAGCTGTCGGCCCTCGAAACCGAACTGGCGACTCAAGCAGCTGACCTGCCTGATCCCCTCCCCGAAATTCCGACTGACACTGATCTGGAAGCCGTCAAAAAGCAAATCCGCTCCCTCCAGCGCCGCCTCGAAGCCCTGGAACCCGTCAACATGTTGGCGCTTGAAGAATATAACCAGACTCAAGAACGACTGGAAGAACTGTCCAACAAGCTCACGACCCTGCAAGAAGAGCGCACCGAGTTACTGTTGCGCATCGAAAACTTCACAACTCTCCGACAGCAGGCTTTTCAAGAAGCGTTCGATGCGGTCAACCAAAACTTCAGCGACATCTTTGCGCAGCTTTCCGATGGCGACGGCTACCTACAACTGGACGACCCCACCAATCCGTTCAACGGTGGCCTGAACTTGGTAGCCCATCCCAAAGGCAAACCCGTGCGGCGACTGGCATCGATGTCCGGGGGCGAAAAGTCACTGACCGCCCTGAGCTTCATTTTTGCCTTGCAGCGCTATCGGCCTTCCCCGTTCTATGCCTTTGACGAGGTGGATATGTTCCTCGACGGTGCGAATGTCGAGCGGCTGTCTAGAATGATCAAACAACAAGCTCAACAGGCCCAGTTCATTGTGGTGAGTTTGCGACG
>CAZFWL010000566.1:0-2183 GCA_964522775.1 uncultured Halomicronema sp. | reverse complement strand
CAACGCACCATCGGCGTGACCCAAGCCCGTGGCGCTTACACCCAAGTGCTCGGCATCAGCCTAGAACCGCAAAGTGCCTCCATGTAGATCTGTTAAGATTGGAGTCCTCCTGTAGAATCATTCTTTAAACCGAAACTGCGGTTCATTTAATTAATTCCAAGTTTTAATCAGGCTCCGGCTATGACCCCATCCTACGACCAGTTCCGTCAGCGCTCCGACTTCTTGGGCACGCAGGTTGTGACCAGAACGACGGGTAAAAGTCTCGGGTTTGTGAGTCAGCTATGGGTTGATGTCGATCGCTGTGAAGTGGTCGCAGTCGGGCTGAGAGAGCAACTGCTACCGGGAGTCATGTCGGGCACTGAGCACACAATGCAGCTCAGCAGCATTCGCCAAGTCGGTGACGTGATCTTGGTCGATGATGATGACGTGCTAGAGGATGACCTCAACCTCACGCCTTACAGCACCATGATTAACTCCGAGGTCATTACCGAATCTGGAGAGATGCTGGGTAAGTTGCGCGACCTCAAGTTTGATGTCGTTACCGGCAAATTGGAATCCATCATCATTGCGTCCTTTGGACTGCCCAAGATTCCCGATCAGGTCATCAGCACCTATGAGCTGCCCGTCGATGAAATTGTCAGCAGTGGCCCCGAGCGCCTCATCGTGTTCGAAGGTGCGGAAGAAAAGCTCGTGCAACTGAGCGTCGGTATTCTGGAGCGACTAGGCATTGGTCGCGCCCCTTGGGAGCGCGATGACGAAAGCGAATACATCATGCCAGTCTCAACCGCGAACCAGCTACCCTCGGGCATTCAGACGCCAGTTGAACCCATGCAGCAAACGCGTACTCCTGCAGTCGAAGAGCGCTGGACAGAAGATGATTGGGGTGAGCCTGAACCTATTCCGGCTGAGCCGATGCCCCAGCGTCAGGCCGAAATGGCCTATAACGAAGCGCCTCTGAATGAATCAGACAACTGGCCGAATCAGCCAGTAAGTCCTCCCCCAATCAGTTACGAAGCAGACGCCAAAGATGTAACCGGGGACATTTGGACAGATGATGAACCGGAACCCTACAAGGCTCCTCCGGTCAACATTCCTCAGAAGAAAAAAGTCACTGAGTACGAAGAAGAGCTCGACTATTAAGTCTCCGCAGTTTCGATATAAGGATTGAACCTAACAGGTTCGTTATCCGGAGTAAGCCTCGCGCGAAGGCTGAGAAGCTTACTCGCCACATTCCCCTAGACAATTTTGCACTGATAAAAGTGCTGACGAGACCTATAGTCAAGCAATGAAGCACTAAAGCGAGGCCACGTTTCTACAGCCAGGCTTCTCTGGTCTGCGCCAGGTCCAAGTGGGCCAAGCATGCGGTTGGTGGTGCTGTACAATTCATGGCTGGACTGGCGGTGTCGGTCAAGTTGGCTTTGAGGCACCTCAAGGCTGATCGAGATCGCACTCATGAGCCGTTTATACACCCACACAGCAAAGCAACATGGGCGAGCTTCAAACATTGTCGGTAATGGGTCTCCCGATTCACTGGGGCACGCATTACGAAGATTGGTTGCTCATGCGCCATCAACAAGGTTTGGGAGCGCATGTGGTCACACTCAATGCGGAGATGGCTATGCAGGCCGATCAAAATCCCGAGTTGAAGGCAGTGCTGTGTCAGGCCGACTTAGCCATTCCCGATGGCGCTGGCATTGTGTTGTACTTTCGCCTCAAGGGACAGCGCCTGCAGCGTTGCCCCGGCATTGAGTTAGCAGAATCGTTACTGCAAGCACTCACACCAGAGCATTCAGCATTCTTTCTCGGGGCAGCCCCTGGTGTCGCTGAAACCGCTGCCCAAAACTGGCGATCGCGCAAGCCTGATCTGAATATCGTGGGTGTGCAAGACGGCTATTTTCAAACGGATGATTTACCAGCATTGGAAGCGCAATTGCAAACCCTGCAGCCCACCGTGATTTTTTCCGCCCTACAGCCCCTGGAAAAAATCTTTCCAAAATGATCGGAAAATCGTTATTTTCCGGAGAAAGCAATTCTCCCAATAAAAACAAAGATTTTTTCCAAGGGGGTTGTAGTAGTATGCCCCTTCCCTTTACTGGGTTTTGAAAGGCTGCAAAAATATTTAAAAAAAAACGGCGGTCCCATAGGTGGGTCCCTGGGATAGAATAGGGCATTTATAAGGGGGT
>CAZFWL010000565.1:0-3190 GCA_964522775.1 uncultured Halomicronema sp. | reverse complement strand
CAACTGACGGGAATTGGCGGCGTCGAGCGTCCGGGCATTGTACATCGACTGGATAAGGACACGACCGGGGCGATCGTAGTCGCCAAATCGGAGCTAGCCCACAAAGATCTGCAAGCCCAGATGAAGGCTAAAACCGCCCGCCGAGAATATCTTGGCGTGATTCACGGGGTGCCGACCGCCGCGAGCGGCACAGTGGATGCCCCCATTGGCCGCCATCCCCACGATCGCAAAAAGCAAGCGATCGTCCCCGAGCGGAAAGGCGGGCGCGTTGCCGTGACCCATTGGCAAATTGAAGAACGGTTGGGCAACTTCACCCTGATGCGCTTTCGCTTAGAGACCGGGCGGACGCATCAGATTCGCGTCCACTGCTTGCATATGAAACATCCCATGGTGGGGGACCCGGTGTACGGCGCGGGGCGGTCAGTGGGGGTGAACCTACCGGGGCAAGCGCTCCATGCGGAAAGGCTGACCCTGCGCCATCCCGTTACCGAAGAACTCGTTACCGCGATCGCGCCCCTGCCGCCCCATTTCACCAAACTGCTCAATGTCCTCCGCAATCGCCAACAATCGGGGTGAACTTTGGCGAATTTCTGACAGATTGCCGGAGCAACCCTGGTCATACCCAGTATCCTAAAAGCCGAGACTTTCATCAGGCTTGGCTGCCACCTCATTTATGGGCGTCGAACTCCTCATCCTGACGGTTTACTTCATCTGCGTCATCTACGTGCTGTACCAGATGGCGCTGTCCGTTGAAGACAAGCTCGAAGATCAGCTCGTCATCGTCCTCAATGGTGAAGAACTGCAGGACGCCGTTAACGCTCAACTGCAACAGCAGAATTTATACCAAGCAACCGCGGCAACGCAGACGGTCAATGGCGTTTCTTTACTCGCTATTAGCTTTTTTAGAGAAGAGGAGCAAGTCGGCGCGGTGGCGCTGCAGGTGATGCCCCAAGGCAAGCGACCGTTGCAACCGGCCATCAAAACCTTGAGCGTTAGCGTCGTCAATACGATCAGCAGGTGTTTATTGAATGGGATCGCAGTGCCCTGAGCATTCATGGCGGTTACGCTCAGCGCGTGATTCGGCAGGTTCCTGGTAGCACCACTGATTTGCTGCCGTCCCAAGCGCCGACAGTCGTGAATCCTGGCTTGCAAACCAATGTCAGCATCACGGGGGAAAGTCTGCTCAGCCGTCCCGAAAATCAGATGACGTTGGAGGTCGGCCCCGCCCTGGTGAATTTGAGCCAAGTGCCGAACCTGCCCGCCCCGATGCGAAAGTACTCCTTGCAACTGGTGATGTGGGTGAGATCGACCTTGCATCCCAATAGCCCCGCGCTGCAAATGATTCTGCCCTTTAACTTCCAGATTGAGGTGCTGCCCGATCATGTGGCGCTCCCAGTGTTGAGCTGGCTGCTGAACTTTAACCCCATGGCGCTGATTCCCCGGGGGCGTTGATGCAAACCTTGGTGGTTGGCTACGGCAATACGCTGCGGGGCGACGATGGTGTGGGCTATTGGGTCGCGGAGCAAGTGGCCGCGTGGAACTTGCCTGAGGTGACGACGATCGCCTGCCACCAACTCACTCCCGAACTTGCGGCAAACCTAGCGGAGTGCGATCGCGTCATCTTTGTTGATGCCACCCTCCCCGGCACGCAAACTGAGGTGAAATGGCGATCGCTATCCCCCAGTGACACCACAACTTTAGATGCCCACCGCAGCGACCCGGCAGAACTTTTGCGACTAGCCGTCCAGCTCTATGACGCCGCGCCATCGGCCCAGCATCTACTTTTGCCCACGGCTGAGATGGATTTTTCGGAAACGTTATCAGCGATCGCCCAAGCGGGTTTAGACGACGCCTTGCCGCAGCTCCGCAAGCGGTTGACAGAGGACATTCAGGCAGGCCAGCATGACAACCTGGGAGAGCATTGGCGTGAGAAACGTTGACTTTGGCAAATTGGCCTCACAGATGCGTCAATCAACCAGCGACAACCTGCCCCCCTGCTCCCTAAGCTCCCCCGCCCCTCTTTTTGGAAACGCCAAAATTCCCGCCTTATCTCGCCAAAGTGCGATCGTGGTTAACCCAATAAGGCAAGGGCGTGTCTTTGGTCGGCCAGTTGCGACGAATGAACTTGGCCAAAAGGGGAATGGATACGGCGAGTAAAATGGCTCCGAACCAGACACCAGAGCGAAATTCTTCTAGCGAGGTCGGTTCGGTATTCCCAGAGAGACGAGAGAGGACTTCGAGGCTGGCGGCGATCGCATTATTGATAGCGTGAATAGCGATCGCCACTCCCAAACTGTTGGTCTGCAAGTACAACAGCGCCATTACCAAGCCAAACATCGTCAGCCCAATCACGTTGCCGTGCAAAATGCCGAACAAAATAGAAGTCAATAGCACCGCCAGCGGTGGGTTCCAACGAGTGCCCCAGCGATGCAGCAAAAAGCCGCGAAAGAGAAATTCTTCGAGCACTGGAGCCGCAACCACCAGCAGAATAACCATTAACAGGTTATAGAGCCAGGGAATTGCCGTTTCGTCAGCCCCTAAAAACAGCGAATCGGCTAAGGTGCTAGCCACCCAGTCTGGGGCCCAATACGACAACACCACAAACGACAGTTGAAACGCCCCTAGCGAAAACATAAACGATATAACCCAGAGCCCTAGCCAAGCGGGCCAGTTGGGACGGGCGGGCCATGGCCCCAGCAGCGTTGGGAGATCAATCTGGCGGCGGCGATATTGCCAGAGCACCCACAGGCTGCCGCCGCCAAACACAGTTAGATAAAAAATCGGTGTCAAGAGCGGGTCAGTCGTCCCGGTTTCTGATTCTTGGGTAAAGGTGGCGATCGCTAGCAGCACACCCAAAACCACCCACAGCAGAATAATGACGCCTAAAAAGTGTCGAAAGGTAGGCTTGGCGAAAACCGTTGTCGCATCAAGTTTGACCATATACCGGCACCGCTGCCCCACGAATATCTTTTGCTGCTGCAGACGCCAAAAAGGCGATTACTTGCCCTATTGACTTGGGTTTTACCCATTGGTCGGCCTGCTCTGCCCCCATGGCGTCACGATTACCAGGCGTATCAATCACACTTGGTAGGACTACATTTGCTGTGACGCCCGTGCCTTTAGTTTCGTCTGCGATCGCTTGGGTCAGGGCGACCACCCCCGCCTTAGACGCGCAGTAGGCGGCTAACTG
>CAZFWL010000564.1:0-3195 GCA_964522775.1 uncultured Halomicronema sp. | reverse complement strand
TTGCGGCTTGTAGGATGAACCCTCTTTGCTGGGAGGGCGCCGTGCGGTAGCGGCGGATCAGCTCTTGCTCTTCGTCTTCCAGCTGCTGTCGCTCGTCTGCTGTTAGCATCTCGGGAGGTAACACGATCTTCTTGGCCGTTTCCTCGAGCAAGCTTTGCCCCAAGTAGTGATTGAGAATCCGTGATGTGCCTTTGAGCGTCCCGCATCCGTGAATCAGCTCTCCAGCCTTCGGGTTGGCAATGGACCACATAGTGATCGATGCTTGCCGAAACGACTTGTTGACGGTGAACGGCTCGATCTTGGCTTCAACGCAAATTGCCTTCCACTGGTCGCGGAGCTGCTTCGGGCTGTTTGTTAGCCACAGAACTTTGGTTGGAGAAAAGTGGATCTTGCTCAGGTGCCGATCCAGCGTCTTGTTCAGCGGCAGGTAGTGTGGCTTGGATGTCTTCTTCGCTTGAAAGCGAATGCCACGGGAGCTGATGGCATCCCATTCAAGTGCTGCGATATCGCTAAGTCTCGCGCCGGTCCAAAGCGAAACCACGATGAATGCCTGCCACCAGTTTTGCCGTTCTTCCGGGGTGAGTCGCACTGGCCACGTAGCAACGTGTGCGGCTGCGTACGCCCTGCCAATGTCCTCCATCGATGGCGGGCATGGTTGAGGCTCCGGGCACTCCAGCGGTGTTCCCAACGCGGAGATCACGCCCAGTGTGATCATGCCCTTCACGACGTCTTCGATCGTCGACGGTGCGATGTGGCGACTGGCGACCTTTCTGAATTCATCGGCTGAGCTGCAATTGAATCGTCGCCAGCAGTTCAGGCGGTAGCGATATGCGTTGAGGGTGGTCGGTTGGAGAGTTCGATTGGCTGCATACTTCTCGATGATTGGATCCATCAACGGAGCTTTCCTTCAAGAATCGAAACCTCCGTGTGAACGCTTTGTTCATCCATTCGGCCGCACGCGGCCAGTCTAGGCCAATTTCCACCCAGATGGTGGAAGACGTGAAGTTAGATGCCGGTCCTTTTGCGACGGCATGTCAAGAGACCGAATCAACTGCGTGGCTAGATGATTCAGATGCTTATCGATTGATCTCCACACTGGGGGTGTAGAGATCGCAGGTTCAAATCCTGTCGCTCCGACTACTTGACGGTCATTTGACCGTTACTTGTAGACGACGTAGCTTCTCGAATAGCTCGTCCGTCTCAATCTCGACGTAATGCTCCATCGTCCTCTTGATGTCTGCATGACGCAGCAGTTCAGCAGGCTCTAGCGGGACTGTGCGTCGTGTTTGTTCCGATTGGGGTTTGGAAGCTAATTGAAATTGTCGCCGCTCTAGTCTGGGACTGAGAGACGCCATCACTCCACCGAAAGACCGATGGAAAAACAACGAGTGACATAAGCCCTGCCAACGCAAATCAAGCCAACCAAACCCAACATCACAAACGATGACGGTTCAGGGACAGGACTGACAATCGCAACGCTCCCACTTATGCTCCGAGGAATCCCGCTAATCCCAATAGCCTGATTCGTAAGGCTCGTCTGCCAAACCACATTGAACTCCACCGGCTCGGGAACACCATCCACCATCAAAGGTGCTGCCGGATCAAACGCAAAGTCAATGTCCACACCATAGCCCACACCACCGTAAGTCTGGGCAGTGATGTAATTCCCAGCGGTCTGACGAGCCTCCCAAAGGTGAATCCCACCAGTCTCATCGAAGAAGCTGATCCCGTCGCCAACGATACTCAGGTAACCGCCCGTCTCAGCCAAACCGGGAACCCAAGTCAAAGTCACGTACCGAGGAGTGTCAGTCCACTGGTCAACAAACCCCTCACACACAACCTCGTTCAAGCTCGGATCAATAAACGCCGATCCCTCAAACGACTCATACACAACGCAGTCAGCAGAGACACCACTGCACATCAAGAACAAAATCAAAGTCCGCCGCATGGCCCTTCTCCCAATCCGTTGCCCCACACCCATTTCTCCTACCACCAACCGCCCAAGCAACACTTCAACACCCAAATTGCGGCTAAGTGGGGTCAAGTAAAAAATACAAACAAATAATACTTTATACTTTTGGCCACCCCTAGCAAGACTTTGTGTAGCGCTTTGGTGGTGAATGCGCTACTGTTTCGGGCTGAATTGGGCGAGGTTGAAGCCGAATCGACGCCGGCCGCCAGAATTGAGCGTGATTGCGGACTGAATGCAGGCCGTTATATGGCCAGCCACCGACCTAGAAGACTGAACTGCACCGGGGCGTCTGATGCCGACGTTTCCAATTGGAACATCACCCGGAACTCGCGTTCCAGCCGAGTCCTCTAAAGATTGTTAGTCGTGTTGACTCCCAGTCGTTGGTTGCGGACGAAAAAGTTCTAACCGTGTCAAGTTGCTCCGACTTTTTCAGCAATGCCTATCTCGGAAACTCTTTCCACTCAACTGGGCAAGTGGACGGACGATTTCCTTTGCTTTCCGTGAGTTGCGTTCTCATTCAGCGAACGCGCCACTACCTCGGCTAAATTAAAACTCGTCATCTATTGATCCGGCCCCCTTTAATGCCTCCACCAGAACTGCTAACGAAACTCAATTCGTTCCGGACAGAAGCTATTCAATCCATCATCATTCAATTCAAATCCAAGCCCAGGCGTGTCGGGAATCGTTAAACGCCCTTCGTCATCGAGTTGAAACGGTACGGCACTCAGTTCTTCAATGTACGCGCACGGAGTGAGATACTCGACGTATCGTGCATTCGAGAGGAAGGCCGAAATCTGCAGATCGGCTGCCAGCCCAACGGCCGTATTCCAGCCATGAGGAATCACTTGGACATTGCAGTCTTGAGCCATCTGAGCAATTCGTCGAAATTCACTTAAGCCGCCACACTTCGTGACGTCCGGTTGAACAATATCGAAAGCGCGGCGTTGCAGAAACGGTGCAAATGACTGTCGCCGTGTGAGTACCTCTCCTCCGGAAATCGGTAGCGGCGACGTGCGTGTCAGTTCCACAAACCCATTGATGTCATCGGGGGGCAGAGCCTCTTCAAACCAAACGATGCCGTAGTCAGCGAGCATCTTCGCTGTCTCACGCGCCCAGTTGGTCCCGTGAGGCCAAAACTGTTCACTTCCTCCCGCGTCCACCATCAGCTCAATATCGTCGCCGACGGTCTTTCGTGCTGTCTGCACCAGCAGCTCTTCCAAGCT
>CAZFWL010000563.1:0-3198 GCA_964522775.1 uncultured Halomicronema sp. | reverse complement strand
CCGGAAGTCTTCCTAGTGGATGACGAGGGCGATCGCTCCACTCTCACGCTGACCTGGGAAAGCTGTTTTCAGCATTTTTCACCGTAGGCTGTCGGGAACGTCACATTAGCTCTCCCGCAACACATAACCTACGCCGCGTACTGTTTGGATCAGTCGCTTATCATTGTCGCTGTCAATTTTGAGCCGTAGGTATCGTACGTACACTTCAATCACGTTAGACTCGCCCACGAAGTCGTAACCCCAGACGTTTTCCAAGATTTGTTCCCGTGCCAACACCTCGCGCGGATGCTCCATCAGATAGCGAAGTAATTCAAATTCCTTCGTGGTCAATTCGATTAGGCGATTGTTGCGTGATGCTGTGCGCGTGCCGATATCCAAAGTGAGGTCGGCGAAGCGTAGTTGCTCGGCAGTGGTTTCACCCGGTTGCAGATAGATCTGCACAATCCTTAAAAAGGCGTCGGTTTGATACGGCTTGAGGCAGTAGTCATCGGCTCCAGCTTCTAGGCAAGCAATGCGATCGTCCAGAGTATCGCGCGCCATCAACATAAGCACCGGCATACAAAACTGTTCGCTACGCAGCTGCTGGCAGACGGCGAGTCCCGATTCACTGTCCAGTAAACGGTCAATAATGATTAGCGCTGGTTGCGATCGCTGTGCTTGAGCGATTCCTTTTTTCCCTGTGGAGGCTGTGCTCACACCGTATCCAGCCTCAGCCAAGTCATGGCGAATGCGATCTGTGAGATCACTATTCGCGCAGATCAGCAAGACTTGAGGTGCGGCATCAACAGCGTTACTGACCATACTGCATAGAACTCCCAAACCGGTCGATAACGATCGCTCAACCTGTCATGCGGGCAACGACAACCCAACATTTTCGAACTATCTACGATCCAGCCACTTATAGTAGCTGACCAGTCACCCATAGTAGCTGAGGTCAGAAATCTGCATCATTGGCGATCGCCATGCCAATGACAGCTAATGTCTCTTAAGGCAACTCCACCGAGGTTGGTTTAGCAATGTGGGGTAATCCCCAGCCTAATTTTTCACGCAGCACTCGAAAGAATTCAGGTGACCCCAAGCGAATAAATCTCGCGGGATAAGGCGAGGGCTCCGTTGCGACCCAGTCTTCGGGCATGACGTATGAACCAGCATTGCCATCTACCACTAACACGAGCGGATCAGTGTTAGCTGCTGTAATCTTGACCGACTCCGAATCTGGAAAGACAATACCCCGCGACGCCAGCGAATGTGGACAGATGGGAATCAATTGAGTTACCGAAACCCCTGGTGTAATCACCGGACCACCTGCTGAGAGCGAATACGCTGTGGAACCCGTCGGTGTCGAAATAATCACCCCGTCGGCGGCGATATCGACAGGTGCATGGCGGCCTACTGACACCTCAAAATGACACATGCTGGTGAGCGGTTCGCGATGCAACACCATTTCATTCAGACACAGCGCTTCCCAAACAGTGTGGTCCGCATGGCAAACTTTCACGACAATCATGGCGCGTTCTTCGATGCGGTAATCGCCTGCCAAAACTTGTTCGATGGCTTTGGGTAACTGATTTAAATACGCTTCGGTCAAAAAACCCATGTGCCCTGTATTCACAGTTAGCAGTGGCACACCCGCTGGAGCCACTTGCCGAAATGCAGATAAAACGGTGCCATCGCCGCCTAACACCACGGCAAATGCCATGTTTTCATCAAAGTGGGGAGGGATCAGGCTGTCGATCGGCGTGTGGCAAATGGGGCGAGTGGGACTGGAATATCCTAGTAGTCCCCCCAAACCATTGGCCATGTGAACTTCACAGCCTTTCATGATCAACTTCTCACGCCAAAGCTCAGCCGCTTCTTGAGCCGCTGGCTTCATATCATTGAAAATAATCCCAACCTTGGGCACGCGTCACGTCCAGAGGGTCTAAACAAAACTTGAGTGGCCACCTGCAGGTTCCAGCCGCTCCTTGGCAAAGCCCAACCACAATTGTGCAATTGCGGCGACAATTTGCCTATCCCATTAGGCTACCGCCTTTTTTACCTGGTTGCTGAGTTGTGGAAAAATTCGTCCTGAAACTCAGCGGGTCAACGCTCTACTGGTAACCTTCTCATCGCCCAGCACGCAACTATCAGCTCTGTGAATAGCTAACACCTTGCCGATCTGGGAGCATTGGTCCGCAGGGTAAAAGATAGCCAAAACTGCTCTCTGCCTTGTCAACGTGCCTCAGTCACATTGGGGGGCGCTGAATGATTTGTTCAAGAACTCGCTGACGATTCGTTGGATTTACCCCAATCAGCCGCACATATTCATCGGGAAACTTGACCAAGCATTGCTCTAATGCCGCGACTGCCTCATCAGGATTTTGCGTTTGGATGGTGGAACAACTTTGCCAAGAGTTGGTCCGAAATCGACGCTGATCAACGTGTTCTGTACTGATGCGATAGCCCTGACTCAGCAGAGACTGTACGTGGCTCACAGTTTCTGAAGATAAGGTAGCGGTCGGCTCCGATGGTGCGGGTGCTGATGATGAGGTCGCAGCTGTGCTATTTTCCGGTGCGGGTGTTGAGTCGGTACCTGTTTCATAAGCCCGATAGAAAGAGGCGGATGGATTGGCTGGAGCAGGACTGGAGGGCGATCGCTCTCGTAAGGCTCGATTGTATTGATCGGCCAATCGCATTTCTTGCAAGCGGCGCTGTTCGTTAACCATCTGCTGCCCCACTTCTAGCAGGTGCTCCAAAGAAAATTGAGGCTTCGCAAAATGCAGGGGTTCCGCTGCATTTACCACTCGACTTGATACCTGGTGAATGCCAACTGTATGGATGAAATCTCGTACCTGTTCGTCGTAGATGCGCGCTCGCAAGGCTCCGTAAAAGTCGATCGCCTGCTGGGGGAAGGTATCGACTAGTTGCTCAACAGCCGCTGCCCCCAAGTTATCAGGAGCAAAAATGCCACCGACGATGCCGATACGATCGCCGCGATCGGGCTGCCAATAAAACTTCTCCATGCGGCCATCTCGCACGAGAGGTTCATACAGTGTGGCAAAGTCATTACCGGTCACAATCACTGGCACTCGCTGAACCGGCTTATCGTCATAGCTGCCCGGTAGCTGAACATTGGTGGGGTTGTCGGCGATATTCATCAGCGTGTTATTCACCAACTGAGTGTTGACGGTGTATTGCGTCATCGCATCGAATCGCCCT
>CAZFWL010000562.1:0-3202 GCA_964522775.1 uncultured Halomicronema sp. | reverse complement strand
TCCGGCGTATTGCGCCTTGATCTCAACGATGACCCCGTCAAATCCTGGCTCAATAATCAAGATGTTGCTGTCACAGATGACGAAGAAGCTGCTTCTAGTAATGGCAGCAGCAGCGGCCCCCAAAAAATCTCAATTGATTGAGCGCCTCTAGTGTTTTATGAGACGGCTCTGCTTTAAGTTGCAGTGTCCTTAGGCTTGAATGCAGTAAGTCTTGTGAAGATGGCACTACAAGCTTTCGATCTTCTTAGTCAGCCTTTCAATGAAGTCTCCTTTCTGGCGCGCTACGCGGAGAGGGGGCTTTAATTATTGGCGGCACTGCTAGGCGGCGATACTCAATTCGCTGAGCCAGTTCATCACGCGATAACGACAGGAATTCAGGTTTAGCCGGGCTTCAGCATCAATGCTGGCCAGCTCTTGCAAAGCTCGACGGTAATCAGCGATCGCGCAATTCCAGTCGCCCCGCAGATGATAGGTCCGACCTCGCTCGGCGTAAGCATCGCCCAAGCACTGGTTGAATAACAAAGCATTGTCAAAACTTTCGAGGGCAACGTCATAGCAGCCCAACTCTCGGAGCGTGATGCCCTGATTGATGCGGGCTCGGACATGAAACGGATTTAGGTCAATCGTTTGGTCGTAGTCAGCCAACGCCAGTTCAAGATCACCTAATGCCGCGTAGTAGTTGGCGCGGTTGTTGTAAGCAGCGGGCAATTCTGGGTTCAGAGTGATCGCGTGATCAAAGTCTCGAATGGCTTTATGCAGCTCGCCATTCCATAAATGCACAAGCCCACGATTGTTAAAGTCTTCTGCTCGCGCCCCCTGGCGAATGATGAGGCGATTGAGAGCGGCGATCGCTTGTGAGTAATCGCCTTGCTTAATGGCCCGTTGCGCCTGCTGCCGCATGGTCTGTGCCGACTCTGGTAAGCATCGGGGCAAGATGTGGGGAGCAATCACCGAAGCCGCGACCAAATCATGACACTGTTTTGCGGCGTTTTGTGGGGTGACACTGTTGGGCCGGTAGACACGCTTCGACATAGCCACTTCCTCCAATGGCTAGGGGATCCGTAGAGATGCACACTTCAAGTACGGAGTAACAACGATCGCTACGCCTTGCCTACTTTTAGAATCGGAGTCTTGATAACTGCTCTAACCTCACGATTAGCGGCACCATTTTGGCTGGTAGCCTCGCGTGAAACTTTTTCAAGCAGGTACAAATCCGATTCTCAACTTAGACATGGTTTGTATGCAGACTGATCGTTACTATCCTCACAACATCTGAACAATTGGTTCTACACCCTTGAGTTGGATATTTACACCAACCCCCAGAGAAACCAACCGAGTAAACCCTTAGGCAAAAGAGGTTTTGATACGGTATGCAAATTATTGAGACGGACTTTCTAAGTGGAAACTCGCAAACTTTATATCCCCTTCATGTAAGACGCAGCTAAGTCAAACAATCTTGATATTGCTGTCGCTATTTTTTCGGTGCGATGCGGACATGAAGGGAGCTCTGTTGACCTGAATGGTTGCAATTTGTTACAGCAAATCAATATCAATAATCATTTACGTTTGCGAAGTCCTGGCATCCTTAAATCAGGGGTTATTTACTGATTCAAAAGTGGCCAAGTGGGCCCTCAAAGCTTTTCTGAACAACAGATTCATACTGTGAAGTGGCTTCAGGAAGCAGCTGTTTTAGTTGTGAACAGGGTGTAACGTCGGCTTTCCCGGTAAAGATTCTCTACTGGTGCTGTTAGCGATCGCGCAAGTGAAATAGGAATGTTTTTCTCTCTACAAGACTTTTCCGAGTTAAACATGGCAGGATAAACAACAAAGTCGCTGACCGCTACCTCATATTTTGCTTATGAAAAAGCCGCTTAACCGCATATTGGGAGTGGTCGTCGGTCTGATTAGTGTTTCTTTCGTTCCTGCAATGGCCCAAGCCACCTGGCAACAACCCCCCGAACCCATCGCCTCAATGTTAGATACGCCTTGGTATCCGGGCGTCATTATTTCCCCCAATCAGCAATGGCTGGTTCGACTACATCGCCCTGCTTTGACGCCGTTAGCAGAGTTAGCTCAACCCCGCCTAGAGTTGGCGGGATTACAGCTTAATCCGACTCTGAGAGCGCCTGCTCAGGCATACGCCTTTGTCGGTTTGACTCTCCAAAACATCGCCACAGGTGAACAAACTGATATTGCGTTGCCCCAGTCCGAGGGCTTGCGTAATTTTCGGTGGTCCCCCACCGGCAATTTGTTAGCCTTTACCCTCGATCAGCCGACTGGGGTGGCGCTTTGGGTCGCCGATATGACTACGGCCAAAGCCTGGCAACTCACTGAGCCGACCCTCAACAATACCTATGGCACGCCCTGCCGCTGGCTGGCGAACGACGAGGGGTTGCTCTGCAAAATGGTGCCTTCAGATCTGGGGCCAGCCCCGATCGCTAATCCCGTACCAACGGGGCCACGGATTGAAGAAAACCTGGGTCGCACTGCTCCTGTGCGCACTTACACTAATTTGCTAGAGTCGCCCGCTGATGAAGCGCTATTTGAGTATTACCTCACTTCAGAGCTGGTCAGGGTGAATTTGCAGGGCGATCGCACCATCTTGACTCCTCCCCAACTGATTGCCTCAGCCGCCCCTTCCCCAGATGGACAGTGGATTCTGTTGCGCACCTTGCAGCGTCCGTTCTCGTATCAAGTGCCCGCTCGCTTGTTTCCCCGCCGCATCGGGGTGCTCAACCGAGCCGGTGAGGAAGTGTATCGGGTTGATGATTTGCCCCTGGCCGATGATATTCCGGTCACCTTTGATTCAGTCCGCACGGGACGGCGCACCACCGGTTGGCGTAGCGATCGCCCCGCTACCCTGTACTGGATTGAAGCTCTAGATGGCGGCGATGCCAGTGCTGAAGTAGCACACCGTGATGAAGTTTTTCAACTGCCCGCCCCCTTCCAGCAAGAGCCCGAACTACTGTGGCAAACATCTCTCCGCTATAACGACATTTTGTGGGGCCATGAGACCTTGGCCCTGGGCATAGAAGCTTGGTACGATACTCGCCGAGTTAAAGTTTGGCAGCTCAATCCTGATGCTCCAGAGCAGTCGCCTACGCTGCTCGACGATCGCGATTACCAAGATCGATACAACGATCCTGGTCAACCGATCACCATTCCTGGTCCTTATCAGCGACGAGTTCTCCGGTTGTCGCCT
>CAZFWL010000561.1:0-3207 GCA_964522775.1 uncultured Halomicronema sp. | reverse complement strand
CCCAAGGAGCGTGCGCTTAATGGCTCCCTCAATTTTTGCGATTTTGGCGCTGATTGTCATCGGCTACACCGTCGGCTCGGTCCGCATTGTAAACCAGGGTAACCAAGCTTTGGTAGAACGTCTGGGCCGCTATCATCGCAAGCTGCGGCCAGGGCTGAATTTTATCGTGCCGTTTTTAGACACCATTGTCTGGGAAGAGAGCATTCGCGAACGACTGCTCGACGTGCCCCCGCAGTCAGCGATTACCCGCGACAACGTCTCACTCGATGTGGACGCTGTGGTCTATTGGAAGATTTTGGATCTAGAGCGCACCTATTACGAGATTGAGAATATCAAGGACGCCATTCGCGAACTGGTAATCACGACATTACGCTCGGAAATCGGCAAAATGCCCTTTGAAGACACCTTCTCCTCACGGGATGAGTTGAATCAGGCTTTGCTCGATCAACTGGACGAAGCGACCGAACCCTGGGGGGTAAAAGTGACGCGGGTAGAAGTGCAAAGCATCAACCCGCCCCAATCGGTGTTGGACTCAATGCAGCAACAGCAGGCCGCCGAGCTCAAACGCCGGGCCACTGTGCTTGAAGCCGAGGGGGAGCAACAAGCATCGATTCGGCGAGCGCAAGGCACGGTGCAATCGATTGAACTACTGTCAGACGCTCTCAAAGCACGACCCGACGCCCAAGAGATTCTGAATTTTCTCATTGCGCAACAGTATGTTGAGGCCAACCAAAAGCTGGGCGAAAGCAGCAACTCCAAAGTGCTCTTCATGGATCCCAAGTTCCTCTCCGAGGGGTTGATTGACCTGATGAATACCCCCGTCGCCCCTGAAAACAATGGTAATAATGAGCAACCTCGCCCCCAGCGCCCCAATACACCGCCGCGCAAATAGCTGATGCTTTGTAGGCGGTGGAGGAATGCTGGACCACCAAAATCCGAATCATGTCATCATCTGCAGGCGATCGCCCCTCCGATACCACTAATCACTTTCCGAGTCGGGCGCAAATGATTGCCCACCTGCGGCAAGCGAATGCTGTGGCCCAGCAGGCCTTGCAAACCGGCAAGCATCCCTTTGGCGCTATCTTAGTCGCCCCCGATCAGACCACGGTGTTGCTTGAGCAGGGCAACCTCGACATCGTGAACCATGCCGAAGCCGCTCTGGCGAGGACTGCCTACGCACAGTTTTCGCCAGACTACTTATGGCATTGCACGTTGTACACCACTGTGGAGCCCTGCGCCATGTGTGCCGGGACGCAATATTGGGCCAATATTGGCCAGCTCGTCTATGGGGTAGCGGAAACTCAGCTCCTAGCCCTCACGGGCAACCATACTGCCAATCCCACCTTAAATTTGCCCTGTCGCGACGTGTTCACCCGCGGACAAAAGCCACTGCAAGTCTGGGGACCGATTCCGGAAGTTGCCGTTGAGATTCTTCAGCTCCACCAAGACTTTTGGCATCAACATTCTTAAGCTCCGACTTGGAGAATTACACCCGAGAAATTTATGGTTCCTAGGCTCAGAACACGGCACTAAGCTCGGGCATTAAAGCATTTCGTCAGGCAAGCCTACCATCAGCCAGCCTTCCAATAACTATTTTTTTTGATAAAACAAAATAGAGAAGCATTCTCATTAGGACGTTTAGCCAAAACAGAGGAGAATACCAGAAAAACTTATGATGTATACAACTGAGATCAAATAACAGAGATGACTCCAGACGTTTCTACCCCAAGGGGAATCTCTATCGCAAGGCTAATGTTATTCTCATTTTGACCAATTAGAATTGATATTCGTAAACATCAAATTCACTCGCTGTTGACACTATGGTTGCTTTGGTAGAGATTCCGGCAGCAAAGGCATTTCATGCCCTCTCTGATCCGTTACGACTGCGCATCATTGAGAGCCTGCGTAACCGCGAGTACTGTGTCGCTGATTTATGTGAGCACCTCGACGTCAGCCAATCAAAGCTGTCCTTTCACCTACGCGTGCTAAAAGAAGCGGCCATTGTCCGATCGCGATCCCAAGGTCGATGGACGTATTACAGCCTAAATTTGCCTCAAATCGTCGCGCTAGAGCAGCATTTGGCCGATTTTCGCTATCTAACCACGAGCTTGCCCACCGCCCCCGAATACAACGCCACATAGTCGCGGCATGAGTAGCTCCAGCATTTATTCGGCATCGAGAAATTGCTGAATCTGTTGCGCAGTGGTCTCAGCCTGCTCTAAATGAGGCACATGACCGCACTGGTCAATCCACGAAAGCGTGGCATTCGGCAAGATCTCAGTGAATCGGGTAGCGTCCTTAATGCCCAAGATTTTGTCCTGTCGGCCCCACACAATCAGCGTGTCTGGAGTTAGGCCGCTAATGCGATCGCTCAAAAAGTTGTAACCACCACTTTTAGTAAACGCAATAAGTGCCTCTGACCAGTTGGGGCAAGCCAAGTGCAATGAGGCACATAACTCGGCGTCGGTCGTCACCCAGACCTTGTCGGCGTAGGCTTGTTGGCTAATGCGTCGCCGAACCCCTGGATTTTTGAGAAAGCCTGTGGCCCAGCGGTCTAATGGCGGAAACATGAATTTTCCCATGGCGGGGCCAGCGGCCAGGCCAGCGCTATCCAGCAGCACCAATTGATTGACCACATCAGGATAGGTCAGTGCAAAATCGATCGCGGCAGCCCCGCCCATTGAGGCCCCTACTAACACCACCGGCTGTTTGATTAACTGCTGCCAAAAGTCATAGAGATGTTGCTTAATTGCAGCGGGAGAAAACGTCGTCGTGACGGTGCGATCGGTAAAGCCAAACCCCAGCAAATCTACCGCCCACGTTTCACGAAATTGCGATACCTGGGGTAGCAAGCGACGAAATTCAAAAATCGAACTGTCGAACCCGTGCAGCAACAACAAAGGCGGTTGCTCCGCGCCCTGGCAGACGTAGGTCGTGGGCACGGGCAGATAGCTCAACTCTGTCGCGACCTCGACCTGTTGAATTTGTTGGGCCAGCGCGATCGAGGTGGACTCCGTTAACGGGGCAGCGGCAGGAGGTAAGAAGTTGGGCAAATCGATCTCAGCAGCAGGCACAGTCATAAGTCAGTAAAAAACATCGGCAAGCGCGATCGCCCGCTAGGGCAACGTGAGTAGTCTAACGTTGTGCCGGGAGCTCCACACAGTCAAATTATCCCAGCGAAAACAAGCGTGACTTACGCGGACGGAG